>CAVXEF010000027.1:0-29588 GCA_963760535.1 uncultured Phycisphaerales bacterium | reverse complement strand
GGGTGGCATTTATTTCGAGATGGATTGCCGAAAGACTTGCTGAAAATGAGCAGCTCACTGAAGAGGACATACACAAGGTCTATTTGGCTGGATTGCTGCATGATATCGGAAAAATGGGAGTAGCCGAATCCGTCTTGCGAAAATACGGTAAGCTTAGCGAGGATGAGTTTGCTCAAATGAAGACGCATCCGAGTGTCGGAGCCGGCATCTTGGGAGAAATCGAGCAAATGAGGGATATCGTGCCGGGAGTTTTACAGCATCACGAAAGATGCGATGGAAGTGGATATCCAAACGGCTTGCACGGCGATAAGATTGCTCTTATGGGGAAAATCATCGGACTCGCTGATAGCTTCGATGCGATGACCTCAAAAAGAACTTACAGAGAGGCGATGAGCGTCGGACAGGCACTGGCTGAAATCGAGGAAAATTTGGGGACTCAGTTCGATGAGACGGTTGGATATGCATTTCTAAACAGCGATGTCGAACAACTGTGGGATATTATGCAGGATGGATTCAGGGAAATTTATGGTTCTGGTGTGGCAACCGACTATGGAGCTGCTGCTGTGGGAGCGCTGATAAGATGAGAATCCAAACTCAGGAATATGACGAGGTGGTGGTTGTGGCGCTGCAGGGGGAGCTGAACGTTGATGCCGACGAAATGTTCCAGGATACCCTCAGCCAGATAATCTCGGCAGGTAAGAAAGGCATTGTGCTTGATATGAGGGGGGTTGGATTTATTGATGGGCCGGGGTTGGAAAAGTTGCTGTGGGCGCGTGACTACTGTCGTGAGAGCCACTGCCAGCTGAAATTGGCAGGACTTGATGAAAACTGTGAAAAAATTCTGGAGATTACCCGCCTTGATAACGAGTTTGACTGCCATGAAGAGCTTGCCAAAGCGGTGAAAAGCTTTGTGTAGCACTCACCGTACGACAGGCAGAGTTATTTGCTCGACGGCCCCCGTGCTTTCTTGCGAAAGCAAGAACGTGGGAATGGAAGAACCAAAGTGTAAGGTTTTTCGCTTTGCTGGAATGTCTAAAAGGACTAAAAGCTGTGGAGAAAGATTATGAGGCAGGCGGCAACTGAGAAAATTGCTCGGCTCGGGGAAGTGCTCGAGGCGCATGGCATTGTGACGCGCCAGCAGCTTGAGCAGGTCTTGGCTGAGCAGAAGGAAAAAGGACACCGAAAGCTGCTCGGTGAGCTTTTGGTTGAGAAAAATTACTGTACGGAAAACCAAATCGCCTCGGCACTTGCTGAGGCATATGGCATCCCATACGCTCAGGTTACTCCAAAGATATGTGACGCCAAAGCAATTGAGATTTTACCGAGGGAGTTTATCGAGGAGCGGATTATTCTGCCGCTGTTTAAGGTTTATAATACACTTACAGTGGCAGTCAGCGAGCCGGCGAATGTGTTTTTGATTGATGAAGTCGAACATATGACAGGCTGTAAGGTCAATGTGGTCTGTGCAACCGCTAAAGACATCAAGGCTACTCTGCAGACCTATTTGCCGGCGGCGAATGTCTTTGTAATTGACGACATTATTGATGATGCGGAACTGGAAGATTTTACACTGATTGAAAATATCACTCAGGATATAAGTAATCTCGAGGATCTTGCCGGACAGTCGCCGGTTGTGAAGTTGGTAAATCATCTCATCTATCACGCCGTGCGGGAAAACGCCAGCGACATTCATATTGAGCCGGATGAAAAAAAGCTGCGCATACGCTACAGGGTCGATGGCAAACTGTATGAAAAAGTTTGTCCCCCTCATCAGATGTATCCTGCTGTTGTGTCGCGTATAAAAATTATGGCTGAGCTGGATATCGCTCAGCGTCGGCTTCCCCAGGATGGTTCTATCCGCGTCCTGGTCGAAGGCAGGCCCATCGATTTGAGAGTTTCGGTTATGCCGGCCAGTTTCGGCGAAAAGGTTGTGTTGAGAATTATCGACCCCCAGAGAATTATTTTCAATCTTGAATCGCTTGGATTTACCTATGAAAACCTCAAGTTGTTCAGACGAATAATACAATCTCCGTATGGTATGGTTTTGGTAACGGGTCCGACAGGTTCAGGTAAAAATACTACCCTCTATGCCGCCCTTGCTGAGTTGAATAGTGAGCAGGTTAACATCTGTACAGTCGAAGACCCGGTGGAATGTAATTTAACCGGTATCAATCAGTTTCAGACCAGCACAACTACCGGTTTTGATTTTTCTGTCGCCCTGCGAAGCCTGCTGAGGCAGGACCCGAATATAATAATGGTTGGTGAGATTCGTGACCAGGCTACAGCCAATGTCGCTGTGCAGGCGGCGATGACGGGCCATCTGGTTCTCTCGACGCTGCATACCAATGATGCCCCGGGGGCCGTGACGCGCCTGATGGACCTCGATGTTCCTCCTTATCTGATTAGTGCCTCATTGATTGCTGTTTTGGCTCAGCGGCTGGTACGCAAAATATGTTCCGGCTGCAAGACGCAATATGAGCCTCCTGCCAGCATCAAAAGAGCGGTTCAGGAGCTGGGCGGTGAGGTTGAAAAGTTTTATCGCGGCGTCGGTTGTGGAAAATGCAGAAATACCGGTTTTACCGGACGAATTGCCATTCACGAGTTGTTTGTCCCGACTGAAGAAATTCTGGAGATGATTAATGACAAAGTCTCTTTGAAAATGCTCAGAAATGCTGCGCTGAAAGCAGGAATGGTACCTCTTCAGTTGGACGGAATTGAAAAGGTAAAGGCGGGTATTATCCCCATTGAGGAAGTCCTCAGGACGGCTTGGACGGTTGACTCAAAAGAAACTTAAAAGTTAAAGTGCAAAACGAAAAACTAATGAAAAAATTCCACAGTTTTGATTTTTGACTTTTGAATTTTATGGATGTTGGAGAGAGCCCCGCACCAATTGACGGTTGGTGAATCGCACCAATTGTCCACTGGTCGGGAACGCAAACTTTCTGATAGTTGAAAGCTGGTCTTCAGCCTCAATTGGTGCGGGATGCCCTAAACAGTATGGAAAAGAAAGTAACTAAGTCAATTGGTGCGGGGCGGCAGCAGTAGGTCTTAAAGCACGGATGACGACGACGGACGACAGACGTCGGACGTCCCTCGTGACTCGTCCCGCGTCCCTCGGGCTTCGGTAGCGACTTTGCGAAAAAACGCAGGCCTGGAGCATTCGAGACTCACGACGCAGCGGCTGCTCCGATTTTCCACAGACTTAAGGTAAAGCAGAATGAGTTGATTTTCTTTACGACGCAGTTGGCGGTGATGCTCGATAGCGGTGTGGTGCTCAGCGATGCCCTTGATGCGATTGTTCAGCAGTCTGTTGCCGGCTCCTTTAGAACGATTATCGAGTCTGTGGCTGAAAAGGTTAAAAACGGCCAGTGTTTTTCTGCTTCTCTGGCCTTTTACCCTAACGTATTCAGCCCAATGTTCATAAGTATGGTTAAGGCCTCCGAGGTTTCCGGAAAAATGGTTCTAATGCTCCAGACCCTTAGTGAGTACCTCAGTTTTGAGCTGGACACCAGAAGACAAATCAAGGCCGCCCTTACCTATCCACTGGCAATGGCGATTATGGCTTGTTTCGCCTTAGGTGTAATGATGTTCTTTGTTCTGCCGAAGTTTGCGAAGATTTACGAGGCCAAGGAGGCGGCGTTGCCTAAGATTACTCAAGTGCTGCTTTACCTGTCGATGGTTTTGCAGGATGGACGCAAGATGACGGTCATTGTAACGGTTCTGTTGATGGTATCAGCGGCGATTTATTATTGGCTTGGAACAGTCAGCTGGCAGGCGAATCGTGGATTTTGTGAAGATTCGAATGCCCCTATTAGGCACAATGTTCATCAACCTGGTGGTAACTCGCAGTATGCGCATTATGGCGACAATGGTTAATACGGGTGTGAACCTGCTCGATGCGGTAGAGGTGATACGGGGTTCGTGCAGCAATTATTATTTCCAGCAGCTTTGGTCGGCCGCAGACAAAGGCATTCGCGACGGTTACCAGTTGTCAGAATCGATAGAAAGAGCCACTGGCAGAATGCGTCGACCGACGGTCGTCGGACGAGCACGCAGAGACGACTGACGTCAGTCGTCGGTCGTCCGCGGTACGATGAATGCCCTGATTGGGCCGGCTATCGTTCATATGCTTCGGGCAGGCGAAAAGAGCGGCCGGCTCGGTCAGGTCAGCGATAAAATATCCGTCTTTTACGGAAAAAAGCTCGAGGCCTCCATCAAAAATGTTACAACTCTTGTGGAGCCGCTGATGATATCGTTTCTTGGTACTATTATTGGCATTATCGCCATAGCGCTGTTACTGCCTGTGTTTAAGATATCCAGCGTCATCACACGCTAATCATATGGGACACCTGGGAATCGTTTCCGCATGTCGGAGCCTGATGTCATTATCAGACACCTGCGGAGTTGTTACCGCACGTTCTGGGGCCCGACGTCGTTTCGGAAAATTGCATCTCATAAAAAGACTTGCAGATGCAGCAACTCACTGTATAATGATATTTTTGGGTTTAGCCATGCTTAAGTGGCTTTGAAAAGTTGAGCCGCAGGATAGTTTTTCTGCCAGCGGTAAATTTGGAAAGGATTTGTCGAAGGAATGTTGACTAAAGACCAGAAAACTAAGGTTATCAGCGACTTTGAGACGCACACAGGGGATACCGGCTCACCTGAGGTGCAGATAGCGCTTTTGACCAAAAAGATTGATGAGCTTACCGAGCACCTCAAGATTCATCGCAAAGACCACGCTTCCAGGCGGGGTCTGTTGAAGATGGTCGGGACCAGGTCGGCATTGCTTAAGTATATAGGCAAAAAAGACGCCAATCGTTATCGGGAGATTATATCCCGCCTGGGCCTGCGAAAGTAAGTGTGTATCGTCGCAAGTTCGTGGAACTACATTTCAGCCGCGAGGCTGATTTACGAAGTATATATCAATGATGAGGTAATCTGATGTCTGATGTATGCAGAGTCGAAAGGCAAATTGGGGGCAGAACATTATCCATTGAGACTGGTGAAGTTGCTAAACAGGCCGATGGGGCAGTTGTAGTTCAGTATGGTGAAACGGTTGTTCTTGTTACCGCGGTGGTGGGTGAGCCCAGGGCTGAAGCGATTGATTTTTTCCCGCTTAGTGTGGACTATCGTGAGAAGCAAAGTGCAGCCGGTAAATTCCCGGGTGGTTTTATTAAACGCGAGGGCAGACCCAGCACCAAAGAGATTTTGACGGCCCGCACGATTGACAGGCCGATTCGTCCGCTTTTTCCCGACGGCTATTTCCAGGAAGTCCAGATTATGGCTGTCGTCTTGAGTGCCGACCAGGAAAATGACCCCGATGTTCTTGCAATGATAGGTGCCAGCGCAGCCCTTACAATAAGCAGGATACCATTTTTGGGGCCTATAGGGGCGTGCAGGCTCGGCAGAGTAGATGGCCAGTTTGT
The DNA here is from genome assembly GCA_963760535.1 of uncultured Phycisphaerales bacterium. Taxonomy (GTDB): domain Bacteria; phylum Planctomycetota; class Phycisphaerae; order Sedimentisphaerales; family Anaerobacaceae; genus CAVXEF01. The sequence continues at coordinate 24,162 of CAVXEF010000027.1, read as the reverse complement.
GGTAAATCCCACTTATAAACAGCTCGAATCCAGCGACCTGAGCCTGTTGCTCGGCGGCAGAAAAGATGCGTTGAATATGATTGAAGTAGGTGCTAAGGAATTGCCGGAAAATGTTATCGCTGATGCTGTCGCTGCGGCACATAAGGTTGTTGCGAGAGGTTTGTGAGCTGATTGAGCAGTTGCGGGAGAAAGCCGGCGTTGAAAAGGAATGTCCCCTTATAGAGCTTGATGAGAAACTGTATTCGCAGATACGGTCGCAGGTAGCGGATAAGTTGTACGAACTCAAGCAGATACCCGCAAAGCGGCAGCGCAATGCTGCTGTAAATGAATTGTTCGAGCAGGTTTATCAGCAGTATTGCCCCATTTCGTCTGTCGCAGGGGTCGATTCTGCGCCGAAGTTCGACAAAGTAATGGTCAAACGCGTCCTTGAGAAGATAGAAGGTGAGGTTGTTCGCAAAATGGTGCTGGAAGGCAGGCGCTGTGATGGCCGTCGCCATGATGAGCTTCGCCCGATTTCATGTGCGGTGGGTATCTTGCCGCGCAACCACGGCTCGGCGATATTTACCCGTGGAGAAACTCAGGCGCTGGTGAGTGTTACTCTCGGCACCATCAGGGATGCGCAGATTGTAGATGGCTTATTGGAGGAGTACGCCCAGAATTTTACGGTCCATTATAACTTTCCGCCTTTTTCTGTTGGTGAGATACGTCCGATTCGCGGTCCTGGCCGAAGAGAGATTGGTCACGGTGCTCTTGCTGAACGGGCGCTGGAGCGGGTAAGGCCGTCGGAAGACGAGTTCGCATACACCGTCAGGGTAGTCTCTGACATCACCGAATCTAATGGCTCCAGCTCAATGGCCTCTGTCTGTGGCGGGACACTGGCCCTGATGGATGCGGGCGTCCCGATTAAAAGACCGGTTGCCGGTATATCGATAGGTATGGTCAGCGACGAAACCGGACGATACGAATTGCTGACCGACATCACTGGTGACGAAGACCATTTTGGTGATATGGATTTCAAAGTCGCTGGAACGGTCGGGGGAATTACCGCTATACAGCTCGATATAAAGGCCGAGGGATTGCCCTATAATATCATGGTTGAGGCATTGGAAAGGGCGAAAGTAGCCTGGCTGAAGATTTTAGAGATTATGGCTGGCACCATCAGTGGACCCCGACCGCAGTTGAGTGTGTATGCACCGAAACTGACGACTTTGGAGATTGACCCCAGCCTTATTGGCAAGGTAATCGGCCCAGGCGGCAAGATGATTAAGAGTATTCAGGAACAGACCGGCGCAACCATTGAAGTTGAGGAAGATGGAACAATTTATATAAGTTGTTGGGGCGGCGATGGCCATTTGAAAGCTAAGGACATAATCGAATCGCTTACCCAGCCGCCGGAAGTGGGTCGAATATATGATAACTCAAAAGTGGTGTCTGTGAAAGACTTTGGAGTATTTGTCGAAATCACACCGGGCGTTGAAGGACTCTGTCATATCAGTGAGCTAAGTGACGGCTTCGTCAGAAACGCCGAAGATGTTTGCAAGGTGGGTGATTTGATACCGGTAAAGTTGTTGGCGATTGATGACCAGGGCAGATTCAAACTTTCCCGCAAAGCTGCTCTTGCGGAGTTGAGCAGAGAAAAGAACAAGACAGCCCGCAGGGGAAAAAAAATAAATCAGGCTGGCGCGGGGGGCCTGTGGTCTGAATCGGCGATCTTTTGAGGACAGGGGGAAGACTGGTGCAGCATTTTGTAGCGGGTTTTGTCATTGCTTTGCTGGTGGTTGTGCCGCCTGTTGTGTGGTTCTTCTGCACCAGTGCCCGCCGACGCCGTGCGCGCAGCAATGAATGTATCGGACAGCTTGAAGAGTTGGCTAAATTGACCGGTGAGCTTGCCCATGAAATAAAAAATCCCCTTTCCACTATCAAGGTCAACCTTGAGCTTGTGGCGGAGGAGTTGAAAGGGCCGGGAAAAAACGACCAGACAGCGGCAAGGGCGCTCAGAAAAATCGCAGTTGTTCAAAAGGAAACGGACAGGCTTGAGCAGATTCTTGACGGTTTTTTGCGGTACGTCAGCAGACCTGAACTTCAACTTACTGCTGTCAATATCAATGAGTTGCTTAGTGATATGGTTGATTTTTATTCGCCGCAGGCTCACCGTCACGCTATAACAGTTCGGCAGGGCTTGTCTAATGAGCCGCTGGTTTGCAAAGTTGACGCAGGGATGTTAAAACAGGTTGTGTTAAATTTGTTTATCAATGCCCAGCAGGCGATGAATAGCGGCGGCGAGTTGATGATAAGAACAGCAAGGCAGAAAGAAACCGCTGTGATTCAGATTAGTGATACCGGCGCCGGTATCGCCCCCGACAAACTATTCGACATTTTTAAGTCTTATTGTTCCTTCCGCTCGGGCGGCACCGGTCTCGGATTGGCCTTCGCAAAGAGAATGGTCGAGGCGCATAGTGGTACAATATCCGTTGACAGCGAACCGGGCAAGGGGACGTTATTTACGATAAAGCTGCCTCTTCAGGCAGGTTAAGTGTCGATATTATGGCCAGGGACATCGTAGTTCTGGTTGTCGATGATGAACATGACCACGCCGACGGTATCGCCGAGGCGCTCGAAAAGTGTTGCGCAAAGGCAATAGCCGTTTACAGCGGCGAAGATGCACTGGAGTTCCTTCGCAGCGAAATGGTTAATGTTGTCATTACCGACCTGAAGCTCGGCGGTGACATCGATGGCCTGGAAATACTTGAAGAAGCCAAAAAATATAACGCCGATACTGAAGTTATCTTGATAACAGCCTACGCGACTATTGACACCTGCAAGGAAGCGATAAGGCGTGGGGCGTATGATTATCTTGTCAAGCCGATTGATATCGCTCAGCTTCGCACGCTCGTGGAGCAGGCGGCTAGGAAGATCTCCGCTGTCGCTCAGCGTCGAACCGAGGTCGCCAGAGTAGGCACGAAGGATTTTGGATTTGAAGGTATCCGTGGCAAAAGCGCAGTGATGGAGGGGATATTTGAGGTGCTTCGCCGGGTTGCCCCGACCAACATATTTGTTTTGATTGAGGGCCGCTCCGGCACTGGCAAGGAGTTGCTCGCTCGGGCGATTCATTATAATTCAAAGCGCGCTGACAGGCCTTTTAGGCCGGTTAATTGTGCCGGCCTGACGGAGACCCTGCTTGAGAGCGAACTGTTCGGCCACGTCAGGGGTGCCTTTACCGGTGCAGCAGCCGACAGAAAGGGCCTGTTTGAGATAGCCGACAAGGGAACGCTGTTTTTGGATGAGATTGGCGATATGGCGATGAGCTGCCAGGCCAAGCTCCTGCGGGTCATCGAAGATGGAGTTGTCATTCCGGTCGGCTCGAATAAATCGATTGTCGTTGACGTGCGGATAATCAGCGCTACAAATCAGGATTTGACATCGCTTGTAGACCAGAAAAAATTCAGGCAGGATTTGTATTTCAGAATCAAGGGGGTTAGCGTTTCTCTGCCGGACCTCTCTGGCAGGGCTGAAGACATACCTGATTTTATCCAGCATTTTATCGCTGAGGCCGTCTCTGAGACAGGCTCGAAAGTTACCGGCATCACACAGGCAGCCGTGAATATTCTGACCAGTTTCAATTGGCCCGGAAACATTCGTCAGCTTCGCAACTGCATCCGAACGATGGTTGTGATGTGCGACCACGAAAAGCTTGATGTGGCCGATATTACCCCTGAGATACATCAGGTGCGCCAGTTGACAGCCGGCCGACCAAAGCAGGACCTCACGTTAAGTGAGCTGGAGAAGCAGGCCATTATTGACACATTGGCCAGGACCGGCAACAATCGCCAAATCGCCGCCAAAATCCTCGGCATCGGCGAAAGAACCCTCTACCGAAAAATCAAAGAATACAATATTGGTGGATAGCGTTTGGCACAGGTCTGAATTTCGATGGGTAGTTTTGCAGGTTAAGGATTTTATATTTTGATTTTGTTCTGCCGCCATTTCGGCATCTGCTCAGGCCTTACATTTGCCCACAAGCCCTTCTTTTGGCGCCGCGCAGCGGCTTCTAACTGTTTATACTTGTGATAAAAACTGTGAGGAAATCGCAGGTCGACATAAGCGAAACCTTCGGATAGCAAAACCTCATTCAAAAATCTTCCGTCAGGCAGTTTGACATAAGCTAACAATCGGTCGTACTTGTCTCGTGTGTTGTTGTCTTCATCAAGGTAAACGGTAACCTTTTTCTTATAGGATAATTTTTTCGTGAATTCCGCCGCTTCCGGGCCGAAGTAGGCGGGGGGAGTGTCTGGTTTCTCAGTCTCGGGCGTATCGATTCCCCAGAGTCTTATCCGTGTGTGCTTATATTCGCCGTCGGCGATGTCAATATCAATGGTGTCGCCGTCAACAACGTTTACAACGGCGAAGGTTTTGTCATTGTATTTTTCAAAATCTCGGGTGCTGGATTGCCCCTCAGATTTGAGATAGTGTCGGAACTTGTGTCCGACTGTGGTATGGTCGAGCCAGGCAAGAACCGCTATTAGCAACACAGACAGGGCGAGTATGACACTTCGTCTCTGCCTGCTCATTGCATAGGTGGTTTTTTTAGACACGGATTAACACTGGTTTCCCTAATTCCGAAATTCGATTCACGAATCACGAGCCACGATTTCTCTGCTCGGCCGGTTTGTCTAATTCAAAGGCCCGACAGACGGCATTTAGTGCTTTTTCGCCCTCCTTTTTATCGACGATGCAGCTTATCCGAATTTCGCTGGTGGTAATCGAATCGATATTGACTTTGGCTTCAGCCAGCGAGCTGAACATTTTATCAGCTACGCCGTAATGGGTTCGCATACCAACGCCAACGACGGAAATCTCCGCGATGTCATCACGGATGAAGATTTTCTCGCAGTTAAGCTCCTTCTTGATTGCTTCCATCGCCTTTTTTGCGGTGTTCAAATCTGAAATGTTGATTGTGAATGACAGGTTGGCTTTCTCGGAACTGATTTCTGTTTGCATAATATCGTTGACCACCACCTTGGCCTTCGCCAGATGGGCGAATATTCTCGCAGCGTTGCCGGGCTTGTTATCGACGCCGTTGAGGTCTATCTTGGCCATATTTTTTTGGATTGTCGCTCCCGTAACGACTACTCCTTCCATTTGCGGTGCTTCGTGCATAATTATTGTCCCTTCTTTTTCTTGGAAACTGCTTCTGACGTGGATTTTGACATTGTATTTTTTACCAAACTCAACGGCCCTGCTGTGCATAACGCCGGCACCGAGGCTTGCCAGCTCGAGCATTTCATCGTAGCAGATTTGGTCCATCTTCACTGCGTCTTTGAAGATTCGCGGGTCGGTCGTATAGATTCCGTCGACGTCGGTATAGATTTCGCACTCTTTTGCCCCGAGTGCCGCAGCTAAGGCTACCGCCGTTGTGTCTGAGCCGCCGCGCCCCAGTGTTGTTATGTTTTCATTTTCATCTATTCCTTGAAAGCCGGCAACGAGAACGATTTTACCTTTCTCTAATTGTTGGAGGATGCGCTCGGCTTCGATGCTTTTTATCCGTGCCTTTGTGTGTGCACTGTCGGTAATCATTCGGATTTGTCCGCCGGTGAAGCTGATGGCGTCGTAGCCGGCTGCATCGAGTGCCATCGCAAACAGCGAAACCGTTTGCTGTTCGCCGGTGCTTAGCAGTTGGTCCAGCTCGCGTTCCGGCGGATTGGGATTAAGCTCCAGTGCATCGGCAATAAGCTCGTCGGTTTGTTGGCCGCGGGCTGAAGCCACCACAACAACCTGGTAGCCTTTATCTACTGCTTTTATCACCCGCTTGGTGGCCCGACGAATCTTCTCCGCATCAGCCACACTTGTGCCGCCGAATTTTTGTACGATTATTGCCATGTTCGTAATTTGTGATTCGTGGTTCGATTCACAATTTACTATCCACGATTCACGATTTTAAGAAATACTCCATTAGCTCCCAGCCGTTTTCTATTTTGAATCCCGACATGGCGGCGTTGGCTTCGCCGAAGGCTGTGTGAAGAACGCCGCTGACATCGGCTCCTGCCATTGCAAATGGTACGGCCTCCGCAGAGTGTGCACCTGTTCGAATCGGCGTCAGGTGGTCCGGCATAACAAGGATTCGCCAGCTTTTGTAGTTTTGCAGAGCTTCCAGCACAGGCCCGACAACATATTTATCTATTTGCTCGATGGCTTTTTTCTTCAGCTCGGCGTTGCCGTTATGGGATGCCTCGTCGGGCGCTTCTACGTGCACGAAAACAAGGTCATACTTGTTGAGTGCCTCCACCGCCGCCAGGCCTTTGCCCTCATAGTTTGTGTCCACGAAGCCCGTCGCCCCCGGCACTTCTATCAGGTCGAAGCCTATAAGTTTTGCCAGCCCTCGTACCAGGTCCACCGCTGTGATGGCGACGCCGGAAATCCCGAATCGTTTCTTGAATCGTTCCATTTGAGCCTTTTGGCCCTGTCCCCACAGCCAGATGGAGCTGACCTGATTTTCACCTAAGTCTTTTTTGACTTTGTTGATATCGTGGTCGGCGAAAATCTGCTGGGAGCGGGCCATCAAATCATTCAATATCTTGGCTCCTTTGCCACGCGGCAGAATCTTTCCTACCGCTTTGCCTATGTAATCGTGCGGCGGATACGTCCGAACGTTGAACTTGACGCCTTTGAAAACCAGCAGGTGTCGATAGCTGACGCCTGTGTAAAAGTGCGTTTTTTCATCGCCGAGCTGGTCGTTTAGCTCTTTGATAAGCTGGCTGGCTTCCTCAGTGGAAATATGGCCGGCGCTGTGGTCTTCCATTTTTCCGTCGGCGATTGTAACTAAATTGCACCTGAAGACCCAGTCGGCTGGTGACAATTCGATATCGCGTGCGACCGCCTCGATTGGTGCTCGGCCGCAGTAGTATTGGCGCGGGTCGTAGCCTAATATGCTCATTTGCGCAACGTCACTGCCCGGCTCCATATCTTTGGGAATCGTTCGCACAAGTCCCTGTCTGCCCTGCGAGCTGATTTTGTCCATATTAGGTTTTTGCGCAGCTTCCAGTGCAGTTTTATTGCCGAACTGTTCGAGCGGCTCATCCGCTGCACCGTCCGGAACTATTATCGCATACTTGGTGTTCAATCCTTGTCCTCCGGTATATCTACTATTCTTATACAGACCGGCTTACCGCAAATGGTATCAAGTTTGGCGAGGTCTTTAAGCGCCGCTGTTACTTTGCTTTGTTTAGTCGGGTGTGTGGTTATCACCACGGGCACGGTATTGTCCGGCCCCCGGCCCTCGTGCTGCAGTGCGCCTGATATGCTTATGGCGTTTTCCGCGAGTATCCTGCCTATCTGTGCGAACACGCCGGGCTGGTCCTTCGCCATTACCCGGATATAGAACCGGCTGACGGAATCGCCGATTTTAACTATCAGCGGAGCCGTTTTTTCTCTCGGCTGCAGCCGCAGTTGCCGGAAGGTGGTGGCGGAATTGCCTATCGCTACGTCGATAATGTCCGCAACGACCGCGCTTGCGGTCGGCATCATCCCTGCTCCTCGGCCGTAGTATGTTACCTGCCCGACGGCGCTGCCGAATATACTGATAGCGTTGAACGAGCCGTTGACACGGGCCAGTGAGTTGTCCTGTGCGATGAAGGATGGATGCACCCGCAGTGAAATCCTGCCGTCTTCGGTTCTTTGCCCGATAGCTAATAGTTTCAGACAGTAGCCCATCTCACCGCCGCAGCGAATGTCATCTTTCGAGACGCCCTCGATACCTTCGACATAGATATCTTTGAGCGCAATTTCGTATCCGAAGGCGATGGATGCTAAAATGGCCAGCTTATGTGCGCTGTCGACGCCGTTGATATCGAGCGAGGGGTCAGCCTCGGCAAAGCCTCTTTTCTGTGCCTGCTGCCAGAGCCTCGGAGAAATCCTCATTTTTGCCGGTCATATTTGAGAGGATGTAGTTGCAGGTCCCGTTTACGATGCCGTACATCGCCCTGATTTCGTTGGCCGATAGTCCGGTTCGCAGACCCGAGATAATCGGCACACCCGCTGCGCAGCTTGCCTCGAAGGCTATACACCGCCCATTTTCGCGAGCCGCCTTATAGAGTTCGTTTCCATACTCAGCCAGCAGGGCTTTATTTGCGGTAACGACGTCTTTACCGGCCCGCAGCATTTTAAGCTGGATTTCCTTCGCTGCCTTGGTTCCACCGACCAGTTCAACGCCTATCTTGATGCTCTTGTCGTTCAGCAATACGTTCAGGTCGTTGGTAAGTATGCCGGCCGGCAGTTTTACAGGCCGAGGTGTTCGCGTATCGATATCAACCACACAGCCAAGTTCGAGGCGCAGCCCCGTCTTGGCCGCGATTGAGTCAGCTTTTTCGAGTATCAGTTTTGCCACGCCGCTGCCCACGGTGCCGAACCCGACAAGCCCGACTTTTACAGTTCTTTCAGCCATATTTTGCCCCTGGCAGTTTTTAACTATGGATTACACACACTTTGATTTTTTTGTTCTTTGGATGTAATCTGCACAGCTGTTTGGTTATAATTTATCGATAATCAATAGTCAATAGTTCATTGTCGCCGCCGAAGAAAAACCGGCAAATTGAGAACCCAGGGCCAAATAATTTGGTATAATTGTAAGGTAACAGTATTGTAGGGTTTCAAAGGGCGGGGCTTGAATTGAAAGTTCAGTGCGAATTATGTCCTAAAGGTTGTGTGATTGCGCCGGGCCAGAGCGGCGATTGTCGCGTGAGAATCAATATCGACGGGGTATTGCGAACCGTTGTTTACGGGTTTCCCTCTTTAATGCATGTTGACCCCATCGAAAAAAAACCTTTTTTCCATTTCCTCCCCGGCACAAAAGCCCTTTCCCTCGCCACCGTTGGCTGTAATCTTCATTGCAAAAATTGTCAGAACTGGGAAAGTTCACAAGTCAATCCGCAGGACAGCGAGGCCTTTTTCTGTCCACCTGAGAAACTTGTCGCTCTTGCCAGGGCCAATCAGTGCCCATCCATAGCTTACACCTATACAGACCCCGTCATTTATTATGAATATACTTATGACAGCTCAAAGCTGGCAAGGGCCGCTGGTATCCGCAACACCCTTGTTACCGCCGGTTACATAAATCAAAAACCCTGGAAGGAACTCCTCCAATATGTGGATGCGGCCAGAATAGACTTGAAAGCAATTTCCGAGGATTTTTACAAAGAGGTCTGCTCGGCAACGCTTAAACCCGTGCTGGATGCCCTTGTAATTGCAAAGGAAAGTGGTGTAGAGCTGGAAGTCATACATCTGATTATCCCGACTTTAAATGACAGGCCGCAGGATTTACGTCAGCTTGTCCGCTGGATAAAGGCAAATCTCGGCGTCGATACCCCTTTGCATTTTAGCCGGTTCTTCCCTCAATACAAATTGCAACACCTGCCTCCGACTTCAGCAGAAACGCTCGATACGGCCCGCCAGATGGCGATGGATGAGGGAATGCAATACGTCTATATCGGTAACATCTCCAGTAAGGAAGGCCAGAACACTTATTGTCCCGGCTGCAGGAAACTTCTTATTGAACGCAGCGGCTACACTATTTTACAATATCGAATCAAAGAAAATTGCTGTCCGGATTGCGGCAAAAAAATTTACGGAGTCTGGAAATGACACGCAGAGAATTTATTCATAAATTGATGGCGTTTGGAGCAGCGGTCGTCGTAGGTGCTTCCTGGTTTGCCAAAAAGGTTGTGCCGCGCAAATTCGTATGGGCGGCCGGCCTCAAAAGATACCCCGGCTCATTAAAACCCCTGCCGGATATTCACAAACAAGGTAAATGGAGTGGCTAATTATGGACAAGCAGATAAAGAAAATCCCCAAATTATTATTTTGGCTGGTGCTTTTGTTATTGTGTGTTACTGTTCTGATTTCCTGCAAAGCGCCTGCTCCGAAACCAGCCGTTGCGGTTAAAGAAGTTGCCAAACCACCAGAAGAAAAAGTTGTCAAACCCCCTGAAAAAGTGGTTCTGCGTTCGACTCTTGCGGGCAGCTGGTATCCTGCTGATGCTGAGGGGCTGAACAGGCAAATCGCCGGCTTTTTCGAAAAAGTCGATGTTAAACCGATGAATAATATTATCGCGATGATTTTGCCGCACGCCGGCTATGCCTACTCAGGCCAGACCGCTGCCTTTGGACCCGCAGCCGCTGCCAAAAAGTATAAACGAATCGTTGTCATCGGCCCCAGTCATCGCGTCCCTATGGAGGAGGTGTTGAGTGTACCTGCGGCAACCCATTACCAGACACCCCTCGGGCAGATACCTCTTGATTTGGAATTTATAGATGGTCTTTTGAAGTATTCGCTCTTTCAGAATGTGCCGCGGGTGAACGAGCTTGAGCACAGTGTTCAGATAGAGCTGCCGCTGTTGCAGCATACCCAGCGGGATTTTAAGCTTGTCCCTATTGTTGCCGGTGACTGTTCTGCGGAGACAATTAAAAAGGCAGCTTCAATTCTCAAAAGTTTAGTAGATGACGAGACCCTTGTAGTCGCAAGTTCAGATTTTACACATTACGGCCGGAACTACGGTTACGTGCCGTTTACGGAAAACATACCCGAACAAATCAAAAAGCTCGATATGGGAGCTTTCGAGTATATCGCCAACCTGGATAGTTCAGGTTTTCTGGATTACAGGCTCAGAACCGGTACGACAATATGTGGTTATGTTCCGATTGCAATACTGCTTTCGATGATGGATAAGCCGACTGAGGTGAAGCTTCTGAAATACGCCACCTCCGGCGAGATTACGGGTGATTTCAGTAACTCAGTCAGTTATTTGTCCATCGCTTTTTGCGGGGCTTGGAAAGGTTCTCCTCCGCCGGCACCGGCCAAGAGCATATCCGAACTTACCGAACAGGATAAAAAGCAGCTTCTGGTTTTGGCTCGCGGGTCGATGGTTTCTTTTTTGCAGTGGCATAAAGTTCCGACACCGGCGGATTTGAATATTGATGTTACTGAGGCTATGAAACAGCCTCGCGCAGCGTTTGTTACGCTCAAGCAGAATTCTCAGCTCAGAGGTTGTATCGGTGACATCTTTCCGCGTCAGCCTTTATATATGTCGGTTATTTCCAACGCCATTAATGCCGCCGTCAACGACAGGCGTTTTCCTCCGGTTACGAAAAACGAGTGCGATAGTCTTGATATTGAGATTTCCGCCCTGACGACACCTAAACCTGTTGCTTCGCCCGACCAGATTCGAATCGGCATCGACGGCGTTGTGTTGAGTAAGGATGGATACCGGGCTGTATTTTTGCCTCAGGTTGCGCCGGAGCAGCACTGGAATCTGGAGCAGATGCTCACCCAGTTATCTTTGAAGGCAGGTCTGCCTGCTGATGCCTGGAAGCAGGGCGCAACTTTTTCCGTATTTCAGGCTGAGGTCTTCGGTGAGGACCGTAAATGAAATTCACCCGCCGACTGCTGATATTTAGTTACGGCCTGTTCACCATCGCAGCCCAGACCTTGCTTTTTCGCGATTTTCTCACTACTTTCGAAGGCAACGATATAAGCGTTGGCATATTCTTTGCTTCGTGGTTTTTGTGGGTTGCTCTGGGGGCGATAATCGTTTATAGAGCCGAAGGTTTCGCCGAAAGGTTGCTGAAAAATGTAGACCTTTGGCTTTTGTGTTATCTGCCGGCTTTTATCTTAGAGTTGATATTGATTATTCAGGCCCGCCGCTTAGCTGGTGTCGAACCGTACGCCCTGCTGTCCATACGAACCATTGTGCTTCTGGCGATAGTGGTTAATGCCCCTGTCAGCGTCATCACGGGGATGTTATTTCCACTTCTTTGTCGGTGGATTCAGCATGACCAGCAGCTTCCCGTCTCTCGCGTCTATATTATGGAAGCTGCGGGAAGTTTTCTCGGCGGCCTCGGCGTAACCGTGCTTTTATCTTTTGGCCTGAGTCTGCCAAAGATTTTTTTCATACTCGCTTTTATTCTTTCGGCGTCAGTATTCTTGGTTGAGCTTGTCGCGATAAAGCAGGACTCAAAATTAAAACTCAGGGCGCGACTTGTATTTTTACTGCCGCTTTGTGTGTTGCTTTGTCTTATCTTTGGGGCGGATAGACCCTTAATGCGTTCGATTCGGATTGTAAAATGGACTGCCTTGCTTCCACGGGACGCCCTGATTGGCTCATTTCAAACCGCTCAGGCTGAGTATCTTTACGGCATTTATCAGGGGCAGTGGATAGCTGTTCGGCAGGGTAGTGTCAGCGAAGTGTTGCCTGACGAAAGCACAGCCGGTCGGGTAGCGGCCATTAGCCTTTGCCAGAACCCTCAGGCCCGTAGCGTTTTGGTGATAGGTTCAGGTCTCGGTCTTTGCCGTCAGTTGCTGCGCCTGCCGCAGATAGAACACGTAACTTGGGCGCATTGCGACAGTGAATATGTGCGGAAAGTCGAAGGTTTTATTCCTCCGCAGTTCCGAATAAATGACAGACGATTTTATCGTCACGACGGCGACATTCGTCCACTACTCGGGCAAAGGAGCCGTTACTATGATATAGTGATACTGAATTTGCCTGATGCGACCAGTTCGGTTCTGAACCGTTATTACACGCAGCAGTTTTATAGTCTGGTTAAAGAGTCATTGAAGCCTGGTGGTATTTTGGCTGTCCGTGTAACAGGTGGAGAAAATATTATGGGCACCGAGATGGTCAGTCTCGGTGCCTCGACGAAGTTGACGCTCGAAAAGGTCTTTTCGCGGCTTGTTTTGACACCGGGCGATGAGACGTGGTTTATCGTATCTGATTCCGCGAACCTCTCCGGCGACCCCGGCACATTGCGGGACCGTTTTGCTGCGATACCGGCTGCCGCCGATATTTTTCCACCGGCCGGTTTACTTTCTGTCTATCTGCCGGACCGTGCCGCTTTGGCTTTGAAGTGGTATAGTAGTGCAGATTTGCCGCAGGACCTGCTGGTCAATCGCGATTCGAGACCTTTGACGCATTTGTATAGCTTATTGCTCGCTGCCAAACAGTCTGGCGCACCAGTAACAAGATTTGTCAAGCACCTCGCTTTGGCTGGCCCGTTGGTGTTTTTTATCCCGCTTTTGGTTTTCGTGGTTTTGCGCCTGGTTTACGTCTCGTTGTTCGAGTCACGAGTCACGAGTCACGGGTCACGAACATCGAGTTTCGATAGTACCTTTCTGGTATTTTCAGCCGGCGCGGTGAGCATCGGCATTGTTATTGTTCTTATGTATTTGTATCAGACCCGCTTTGGCTCACTCTATCTGCACGTCGGAGCTATCTCATCTTTGTTTATGGTCGGCTTGACAGCCGGTGCATCTCTGATTTCATATTTTCTGGCACATCGCTCGAATCACGAGTCACGAGTCACGGGACACATATTTGTGGTGATATTTGTGAATGCACTGATTCTCGGCGCGATTATTTTTTGGCCGGCTGAAGGTTGGACGCATCTTATCTTTGGCGCCGCATTTGTTATATGTGGTTTGTGTACAGGCTGCTATTTTCCGTTGGCTGCCTGCCAGCTTGCCGACTCGAAATTTGAGACGGGCCTAGCCGCTGGCAAGCTCGAAGCCGCCGACCATCTCGGCGCCTCTGCCGGTGGATTACTCACGGGCCTTCTGCTTGTCCCTGTGCTCGGCACTGCCCTGACGCTGGTTGTTTTTATCTTGCTTCTCGTTGCCAATGTGCCTGCTGCCCTGCTTCGATTATATGGGCGGCAGCCTTTCGAGTTTCCGGTGCCGGATTTCAGATTTAATTTGCGCAGGCTCGGCTACATCTTGTTCGGTGTTGGAGTAACGGTTGTTTTGTGCTCGAATCTGCTCGTTGGTGCTGCTGCTCAGGTGCGGCCGGTTCTGCCGAAGCAGGCGGCTCAGGCCTTGGCGGGTCAGTTACGTCTTGAGCAGGCTGCCGCCGTTCTGCCCGAAAACGCCCAAAAAATCGGATATTTTAGGACCTACACGGATAAAGGGGAATTAGCCGGTTACATATTTAGCTCACAGGATTTGGCTCCGCAGGTTCACGGTTTTGGCGGAGCGATGAATCTTGCTGTTTATGTGGATACTTCCGGTAAATTGATTGACTTTCACATAGTGCAGTCCGCCGAGACGCCTGCGTACCTTGAGCTTCTGGACCGCTGGTGCAAAAATCTCACCGGCCACAGGCTTTTTCAGCCTGATGCTTTTGCTGATGTTGATACGACAACCGGTGCCACTATAAGTGCCAAAGCCATCCTTTCAGCCCTGCAAAGTTCCGGACAAAGGTTCGCCTCGCAGGTTCTCGGCTTATCTGGCAGCTCTCTCGAAGCTAAGACTCAGTGGGCTCGTTTCCTGCCCGATGAACGCGGAATATATCTGCTTATTGCTTTTGCGCTTGCTTTGGTTGTTATCTTCCGCGGCGGATTCTGGCTTAGGTTGACTGTGCTTCTGTTGAATCTTTTGGTTGGGGGCATCATCCTCAACGCCCAGTATTCGACCGACCAGATAGCGACCGCATTGTCTTTGCAGGTCCCTTCTTTGAATTTATCCGGGACATTTTTGTTGGTCGTTGGAGTCCCGCTTTTAGTGATAATCTTCGGCAACGTATATTGCGGCTACATCTGCCCCTTTGGGGCTGCGCAGGAATTGCTCGGCTACGTCCTTCCGGAAAGATTCAAGGCTCCATTGTCAATCGAGGGGATGCAAAAAGCGAGGGTTTTCAAATATGTCATACTTTTTGTTCTGGTAATTGTATTTTTTGTTTCGAGGAACCGGACAACGCTTGTAGCAGACCCGCTGATTTCAGTTTTTGGTCTTCGATTTACGCTTCGCGATTTTCAGTCATCTGTGTTGTTGATAGTGGCGATAGCTTTGCTCGGCTCAATCTTTTATACCCGTTTTTGGTGTCGTTATTTATGTCCGGTAGGGGCCTTTCTGTCGTTGTTGAATAACATCGCTTTATTAAGCCGCTTCTTGCCGGCCAAAAGATTTGGCAGATGTGAGTTCGGCCTTACACCAAAAGACCAGACCGATTGCTTGTATTGCGACAGATGTCGCCACAGAGCCAAAAATTTGAGTCCTGAATCTTTTGTCTTGGGTCTTGGGTCTTATGTCTCCCGTTATCTTGTAGTGGCCGTGCTTGTCGTCGCAGTATTTGTATCGGCGATTTCTGTCAGACGCTTTTTGCAGGTTATTCCTTCTGGTTTTGAGCAGACTGCTGTCTATGTTCCTTCCAGTATTGGCCAGCCGAGGGATGTAGATATGCAGCGTATCCGCACGATGATTCAGCAGAAAAAACTTTCCGACAAAGAAGCTGAATTCTATAAAAAAATCGAGTGATTTTGGGCCGTCCGTCACCTGCGGAAATAATTGATTAGCCACAGGATAAGCGTCAACACAATCGAAATTATTACGCAGCTTGCTATCGGAAAATATACCCGCCAGTTTTTACCGCCGAGCTGCAAATCCCCCGGCAGCTTAAAAAGCCCGACCCGCCCCAATACCATTACAAAAGCGCCCGATAGCGCTATTACAAGTCCTGCTAAAATCAGCCATTTCCCAATTTGTTGTGGCCCAGCTTCCATAACGCTAAATTTATATATAATACTTCTCAAAAATGTTCAACTGAGTTGTTAAAATATCCGTTATGGCCAAAGCCCGCTGCGACATTCGAATAGGCACATCAGGCTGGTATTACTATCACTGGATAGATAGATTCTACCCAGCCGACTTGCCAAAGAGCAAGTGGTTTGGGTTTTACGCTCAACATTTTGACACAGTCGAAATAAATAATACCTTCTATCATCTGCCCAAACAGCAGAATCGTGCAAAGGCTGGTATCAGCTGGCCCCGAAAAGTTTTGTCTATGTCGTAAAGGCCAACCGATTTATCACCCACATCAAGAGGCTAAAAGATGTACCGGAACCGCTTGAGAGTTTTTTCGAATAGCGCCGGCTTCTTGAAAGACAAAGCTCGGCCCTGATTTTATATCAGTTGCCGCCGAGCATGCACAAAGACCTTGAGCGACTAAAAGCTTTTTTGAAAGTTTTGCCTAAAAAACTCATCGCTGTTTTTGAATTCAGGCACAAAAGCTGGTACGATAAAGACACATTCAGGCTGCTGGATGAAAATAGGCGCCGCCTTTTGCATTCACGACCTCGGCGGCCTCGAAACTCCTCGCATAATCACAGGCAATGTTATCTACATTCGTTTTCACGGCACAACCGGCAGATACGCCGGCAATTACACTAAGCGAGCACTTCAAAACTGGTCAAACTGGATTAAAGATAACCAAAGCAAAGTCCGCGCTGTCTACGCCTATTTCAACAACGATTACAACGCCTACGCCGTTCAGAACGCAAAAGAATTAAAGGAGTGTTTTGTCAGGAGATGACATTCAATCCTTTTTTGATTGCGTACTGCCGGACGGATTCTATTTCGTCGGCGTAAGGTCGGCGGTTTATCTTGGCGTGTAGGCCGGCTTTGTAACAGGGATGATACTGGTCCATTACGTTAATTACCGTATTTGGGCTGATTTGCTCCGCTAAAAAATCAATAATCTTGAAACTCCCTGCCAGATTATTCGGCAAAACCAAGTGTCTTATTAAAAGCCCGCGTATAGCCAGACCTTTTTCTATCTGCAAATCGCCGACCTGTCGGTGCATCTCTTTGACAGCCTCTCGATTTACCTCTGGATAATCAGGTGCCTTTGAAAGTTCCGCAGCAACTGCCGAATCCGAGTATTTCATATCCGGCATATAAATATCTATCAAGCCCTCCAACAGTTTGAGCGTTTCGGCCGAATCGTAGCCGCCGCTGTTGTAAACTATCGGCAGCGTCAAGGCCTTTTTTCCTTGCCGATTCAATCGCCGCCATAGCAGGTGCCGCAACGTGCGTCGGCGTTACCAGATTGATGTTGCTGCAGTGAAGCTGCTGCAAATCTAACATAAATTGCGCCAACTGCTCAATAGTTACCTTGTTTCCGTGCCGGTGATGGCTGATGTCGAAATTTTGGCAGAATATGCATCCTAAATTGCAGCCGGCAAAAAATATCGTTCCCGACCCGCCTGAGCCGACCAGCACCGATTCTTCGCCGAAGTGCGGCCCAACCGAACTGACTACCGGCATATCACCAACGCCGCAAAAGCCGGCCTCGCCCTTGTCCCTCGACTTCCTCGGGACGGTGAGCCTGTCGAGCCGCTGCGGTTGACCTCGCATTTGCGGGGACACAGCACACACGGATTCATCCGCTCAGCCAATCGCCGAACGGATTCGCTGAAGGAACTAAAATTAACTGACGAAGATTCCATATTTACCTGCCGCAGGTAGATTAGCCTCCATTAGACAGAGTCTGGGGGCTTATTATAGAGCAAGACCTTAGATTCGACAATTTCTTGTCCTGAAGATGTCTGATGTGATTAATCGACCGAGTGGCAAAGTGTCTGGCAGGAGGCAATCGCCTGCGACAGCCCCCGTGTTATGGCACAGATGTTGTTTAATTCAGATTCGGTCAACTTATTTTGCACAGAGCGGTAAATCAGTATAAAGCCTAATGACGAGCCTAAGTGGTTCAGAGGAATCGTAACAGCCGAGATTTTATTCAACTGACCTAAATTTCCTTCCAGCCCCATCGCGAACAGACTATTGAGTGCGCACGATTTATTTGACTTGCAGATATTGTCCACAAGTTCCGCCGTGAAAAAATTCTCCATGTGCTGCCATTCGCAGGTTTCATCACTGCCCCCGAAGATATGCAGTTTGAAGCCTTCCGCCTGCCGCAGGAAAAAGGCAACATTTGAATCAGCGATTTCTTCCTGGATGAGTTTGCCGGCGGTGTATAGCAGCTCGTTCAGGTCGCTGGTCCCGATGATTGACCCGTAGAAATTAGCTGTGAAGCTGATAGCGTCTAATCTTTTGATAAAATCTTTTTGAGCTGTGATGAAATCATTGCAGAGAATATCTATTTTCTGGGCCTGCTTTTTGCGCTGCTTGTTGACCTTATGGATGAGCACACGCAATCTTTTGTATCTTTTATAGTCCATACAGACTCTGTTTTTGCTAAATGAGTTTACGACTGTTCTCTGTTGTTAGGTTCGGCTTGGCTGGTAGCCTGCTTTAGTCGCAAAGTTTGTATAAAAGGCTGATTGTGGGTAGCCCTATAAGTAGCCGAGTATCAAGTATATGGTAGATGAGTTCGGTTCGGAATGCACACTGACCCGACCACCGGACGTCACTTTTTTTGTTTTTTCGGACTTATTTATAGTGAGCTTGTCGAACCTATTGTTTGCAGACTATTTAAGGACCTTTTGCTCTGGCGGCTATTAGTCTAATCTGACCCCTTGTTGTTCGAGCCATTTCTTTAAATCCCCCATTTCGCTGTCGAAGATTTCGTTGTCGTAGTTTTCCTCGAGCTTATGGATGCTCTCGGCCAGCTCAGGCTGTTCCTGTATGGCGTCGCTCAGTCTCTTTTCGAAATCGTCACTGGTATCCCGCAGGTCATCGAGTTCTATTTGCAGGCCCAGTATATTTGCTAAGTGTCTTGTTACTGCTTCGATACATTTTGGATTATTGCCTTGGACATAGATGGGAACCGTGGCCACAAGGCTTATCATTTTCAGACCTCGTTCGCTGCAGTTGGCTGTTAGATAGGTGGCGATGCTGGCCGGGCCCTCGTAGTCCGTAAACTTCACACCGTAACGCTCCAGCTTTTCTTTAAGAGCCGCATCTGAGACCGAGCAGAAGATTCTCGGCTCGCGCGTGTGTGGTACGAGGCCGGAAACGCTGCCGATAAAATACATGGTTTCAACGCCGAATTCGCGGCACAATGAGAATATGCAGTTTGCGAATTCCCGCCACAGTAAGTTGGGTTCTTTGCCTAAAAACAGTATAAGGTTGGCCTGCTCACTGTAGAGAAACACATCGGCTGCTTTCTCAAAGGATGTGACCAGTCCGTTTTTTATCTTTGCGTGTGGTCGAAACATCGCTGTCATTTCCATTGGACCGGGAAAACTGTGCAGGTAGAATCCTTCCGGCTCAATCTCAGCGAGTTTTTCAGCTCCGAGTTTTTCTACCAGTAGTTTTACCGTTCCTGTCGAGACCTCGCCCCCGTTCATCCAGCCCGAAAAACCCAGCAATAGTGAAGGTTTATTTAGCTTAGGCCTTTTATGGATATGTAGTTTGTCAGGTATCATTTTAGTTTAGCCGTCGCCGGTACGGCGACGCTGTATGAAATACGGGTTTCTTATCTTTTCAAAATAAGCAGTCCTTGAAGTAACGCAGTGTGTAGCAGATTTTATTTATATTGGCCCCCAAATCAAGCGAAAATGCTCCGGCACGCTGCTTTAATTTTAGTGTTTTATTTGCGGGGCAGTGAGATTGTTACTGTGGTGCCGATACCGGGCTGGCTTGTTATGTTTACAGACCCATTATTTAGTTGTATCAGTCGCGCAGCGCACGCAAGTCCCATCCCGCGTTTTCGGCCCGCCGGCTTGGCCGAGAAAAATGGCATCACCGCCTTTTGCAGCGTCTCTCTGTCCATTCCGCAGCCGAAGTCGATTATTCTCACTCTCACAAAATCTCCAGCTTGGTCGCCGTTTGTGGTGATTCTTATTGTCCCGACCTGCTCCGGATATGATTCCAGCGAGTTGCACAAAATATTCGCGATTGCCGATGCCATCTGGGCTGAATCTACGAAAACGTTTTCGGCAGTTTTATCTGCTTCGATTTGCACATCAAGCCGTTCTAAGTTGTGCTTTTGCTTTGTTAATTCGATAGCTTCGTTGAGTATTTGTCTGATATTTGTCTGCTCGGCCTTGGGTGCCGGCGGAGCAGCGAAGTTCATTAGTTCGCCGATGATTTGAGATATTTCAGTGGTATTTTCCTGAATCTGTTTCAGAAGCTGCCTTTTTTTCGGGTCGGTCTCCGTTTCTGCGAGTAGTTGTGCTCTGCCCGAGATGACCGACAGTGGATTGTTCAGTTCATGCGCCGCACCGGCTGCCATTTCCGCCAGAGCCTCCAGCGAAATATCCGGTTTTGGCTGAGGTTCAGCTCCGCTTCCAGCTTGTGGCCGAAGTCGTCGCTCAGATGTTTTGACAGTGGTAACCAGTTGTACAAACTGCTCGGCAAAATGTTGCTGTTGTTCTGCTGCGTGGGCGATTGCTAAGATGGTCCCCGCGGTTAAAGCAGCCGATTTGAAGCTTTCCTGTAGCTGCTTTGTTTCTGCTGGCTGGCGGAGCTCAAAAACGATTGCCCCGATTGTCTTGCCTCCGCAGGATAGAGGTATCAATTTGGTTCGGCTCGGCTCGAACTTGACGTCTATTTGCTCGAACAGCCAGTCGGCACACTGCCCGGCGTCGAGGACCGCAAAGTCTTTTGCTGTCGGATGCGTTGCGCCCGGCAGTTCGGATGGGGCGGTTAATGGAACGCTTTTTCTTTGCGATGGACTTTCTACGACGACGGCTTTGAGTATTTGAGGCTCGCCTGCCGCTGTCAAATACACACATACCGGCCCTGTTTGGTAGAGCTTCTGCCACACAGCGGCGAGGTTTTCCGCCATACTTATTGCGGTGTCGCTCATAGCTATACTCGAAAGAAACTCCGTTATGAGTTCAAAGCTGCTTAAGGTATTTTGCAGCTCACGAATTTCACTGGATAATTTTGTAGCTTCCCGTGCCGATTGGATGGCGGCAGTCTGCACAGTCTCGCAGTATTTTGATGGACCGTCCGGCAAATCCAGACCCAAAAGCCCGGCTTTTTGTTCGACCTGCTCGGCAGCATTTTGAGCGATTTGTTTTAGTTGAGCTGTATTGGTTGAAAGCGACTTCGCAATTTCCTCCGGCGAATCCGGCGTGTCGTAACTGCCCGACTGACCGATTGTTGTTATGCCGCGCGATTGCATCTGCTAACCGAACCACTTGAGCGATTTTCGCTTCTGGTATGTTTTGCGAAATTGTCTCGGCATTGCTGTGATGAAGCCAGATTGCCAGCGTAATCTGCCCCGGCATTCGCCATTTTTGAGCCAACCGTTTGCCTGTGATTGTATGGTCTGTGCCGAGGTGTTTCTGTTCGATTGAGCACAGCGAGGCTTTTTCTGATTTCGCCTGCTCGACTATACTGGTAAAACTTCGCGGCATCGCCTGGTCAACTGCAAGTGCTCCAATATCATGCAGCAGACCCGCATAATAGGCCAGTTGTGGGTTTATCTCCGGATAAAACAGCTCAGTTATATCCTTGGCGCAGCACCCAACCGCAATGCAGTGCCGAAGAAACTGTTTTCGCAATACTGTTTTGTCCACGTCTTGGCCGAAAGGCGGATAGGTTTTGACCGATAGAATCGCCTCTCGAACTGCCGACACGGGCAATCTCTCGACTGTTGTGCGAATGGGGAAGTTTTCCTCGTCAAGGTTTACGCCTTGTTGGGCGATTAGACTCAGAATTTTCGCCGCGATGGCAGGGTCGGATTCAATTATGTCGGCCAACTGTGAGGGTCTTTGCTGCGGCTGGAAAAGCTGATGGATAGCCGCTGCTGCGACACAGGGCAGTGTCGCAAGCGATTCGAGCCGGCTGATAGCAGCTTCCACCAGATGGGCAACTGTGGCATCGCCGGCTTTGTTCGACATTTTACTTATATCCACCCCAAACGCAAAATAATGTATTTGTCAGCCTCGTGCAATATGAACTCCCGTTTTTATTTCATCTGTAGTATTGTAGTTATCTTGTCAGTGAGTTCGACGACGTTAAACGGTTTCTTTATAAAAGCCTCAGCCCCGGCTTTTAGCAGTTGTTCAATTTCATCCTGTTTTACCACG
Organism: uncultured Phycisphaerales bacterium; assembly: GCA_963760535.1. Taxonomy (GTDB): domain Bacteria; phylum Planctomycetota; class Phycisphaerae; order Sedimentisphaerales; family Anaerobacaceae; genus CAVXEF01. The sequence goes on along the minus strand of CAVXEF010000027.1, from coordinate 2,401 downwards.
CCGCTTACAATAATAATTTTGATGTCCTCGAATTCAGGATTCTTTTTTATTGTTTGGCAGACAATGTTGCCGTTCACATCCGGCAGCATATAATCCAGCAGTATCAGGTTTGGTCGGAACTGTTGGGTTGCTATTCCTGCGTCGTAGCCGCTCAATGCGGTCTTTATCTCGAATCTGCCGTCTCGCACGAGAACGTCAGCTATGAGCTCGACGATTTCTGTGTCGTCATCGACGATAAGGATTTTCTTTTTGCCGGACTCGAGACGGTCCGGTGCAATGCCGTTTTCCTTCATGAATTTGATAAGGCTCAGGCGGGGGATTCTTCTGAACTTAGAGCCTGGGACACGAAAGCCTTCGAGTCGCCCGCAGTCGAAGCAGCGAATGATAGTCTGCTGGCTTACCTTGCATATCTCAGCGGCTTCACCGGTGGTGTACAGCTCTTTCATCCTGTTTATTCCTCTTCCTTTAACGTATCTTTTGGCTGCACGCCCTTCCCAAGTTACCTTTTTGGCCCAATTTAACAGCATCGGTTTTCAGTTGTCAAGTGAAAAATCGCGAAAGTACGCTTCCAGCCTGCGGAAATCTACATATTATAGGCCTTTCTTTGTAATTAGCGGTTTTTAGTGGAATATTTGTGTCGTGGGAGGTTTTACTGGTAAAATAGTTGCCAGGCCGCATTAAGCCGGCTGAATCCGCCGGTTTGCCCCACGAAGTCGAGGACGATATATGATGAAGAGGCTACTTGTGCTGGGGAGGAATTTGGGTTTACTGTAAGGGCTGATGTTGGTTTGCCTGGAATTTACCTTGGTGCAATGTCTTTGCATTGGTTGCGGCAGTGGCTATAATATGTCCTGTGACGGGAATTGAAAGTGGGTAAGGTGCACACTGCTTATGTCTAAGTTTATAGTGCGGTTCATAATAGTATTAGCTGGGTTCTCGTTGCTGCTTGTGCAGGCCGGCCTTGTATTAGCCGAAACATGGCATTTGGAAAAAAGCGGCGATTGGAAAGCTCTCGGCAGCGCACAGCAGGATAGATTCCTGTTGGCAGTGGCTGAAATCAAACAGTTGGTTAATACCGGCAAAACCGAGGCTGTCGTTCAGGCCCTGGATAAACTTAAAAAAGACTTTCCGGAAATCGTCGGCCCTGACCTCAATGCCTTTATGCAGGCCGAGTTGTTGTTTTCTCAGGGCAGGTTTGTCAGTGCCTCCCACGCCTACGAAAAGTTTTTGGTGGACTTTCCCCAGAGCTGGCTGTATGAGGCTGCACTTGATAGGCAGTTTGCGATAGCGACAGCCTTTCTGGCAGGACAGAAAATGCCGGTTCTTAAAATCTTCAAGATGAAAGGATATGCCGAAGGCGAGAAAATTATGGAGCGAATTGGTAACCGCGCAGGCAATGCGCCGATTGCTCTTAAGGCTGCTTTGGGTGTGGTCAAAAGTTATGAAGACCGCGGAAAGTTCAACGAGGCATATCTTAAATGGTCGCAAATCCAGACCCAATGGCCGACAGGCCAGACCGGCGAAGATGCCTTACTCGGTATGGGCCGCTGTAAGCACGCCGCTTATAAAGGCCCTAACTATGATGCCTCGGGTCTGGTTAGTGCAAAGAGCTATTACGAAAACTTCAGGTTGCGGTATCCGCAGGACGCCGAAAAGTTTGACATGGAAAAGAGAACTGGACAGATAGATGAGCAGTTGGCCTATAAGCAGTTTAGTATCGGCCGATATTACCAGAGAACCGGCAGCAAACAGGCCGCTTTCTTTTATTACCGGATGGTACTCGATAATTGGCCAAACTCCACCGCCGCGGAGATGGCAAAGCGAAGTATGGATAAGGAAAGTTTAAGGATTGAAAAGGTAAAAAATGAGAAAGGGAAACCTTAAAGATTATCGGGCCAAGCTTTGGCATCTTGTGACTTCTTGCGGTTTATTTGCAGCTGTTTGCTTGGCCTTTTCCGGATGCGGTTCGATGAAGGGCTATTCTACCGAATCGCTGTTTCCTGATGATATTAGTAGTGTTTACCTGCAAATGTTCGAAAATCAGACCCTTGAGCGGGGTGTGGAGTATGAGTTGACCGATGCTTTGGCCAAACGCATCGAAGCCGACACCCCCTACAAGATAATCTCCAGCCGTGACCGGGCCGATACATTGATGTCTGGACAGATTACATTGGTTGACACCTCTGTGCTTACCAGCGAGCGGGAAACCGGCCGGGCACTCGAAAAAGAGGTTGAGCTGCAGGCACTTGTTAGCTGGAAAAATCTCAAAACGGGCGAGTTGTTGTTGGACAACGTCTTCGTCAATGCCTCAGCCACCTATTCTGAGTGGCAAAATCAGGGTTTTAGGTATGCCTACACCCTCGCAGCAAACAACCTCGCACAGAAAATCGTAGAGTCGATG
>CAVXEF010000026.1:0-82937 GCA_963760535.1 uncultured Phycisphaerales bacterium | reverse complement strand
GAGAGCAGCCCGGACATAGGAAGCACCTTTTATTTTTTGGGACGCAGTGCCGGTAAGCGGCGTCGAGAATGCAGCATATTACTATTCGACATACAATGGCAGGGACAAAGTGCCGGTTAGCAAGAAACGCAAGATAATGGTTCTGGGTGGAGGGCCAAACCGAATCGGGCAAGGGATTGAGTTCGATTACTGCTGTGTGCACGCGGCATTTACTCTGCGCGACGAGGGTTATGAGTCGATTATGGTCAACTGTAATCCGGAAACGGTATCGACCGACTACGATACCTCAGACAAACTGTACTTTGAGCCGTTGACGGTTGAGGATGTGCTGAGCATATACGAAAAGGAAAAACCCAATGGAGTGATAGTTCAGTTCGGCGGGCAGACGCCTTTGAATATCGCGGGCCAGCTTGCAAAAGCTGGAGTCAAGATAATAGGGACATCGCCTGATGCGATTGACCTCGCGGAAGACAGAGACCTTTTCCGTAATATGATGAAGAAGCTCAATATTCCTATGCCCGAGGCGGGAATGGCAAGCAACCTTGAGGACGCGTTGGCGCTGGCCAAGAAAATCGGCTATCCGCTGATTGTCAGGCCGTCGTACGTATTGGGCGGTCGGGGTATGGAAGTGGTGCACGATGAGGAGATGCTTAAAGAATACGTTGCGGCGGCGGTGGATGTTACGCCCGAAAGACCAATACTTATAGATAAATTTCTGGAAAATGCGACTGAGACAGAGGCCGACGCGATATCTGATGGCACCGACGCCTTTATACCGGCGATAATGGAGCATATCGAGCTTGCAGGGATTCACTCAGGCGATTCGGCCTGCGTGATACCTCCCGTGAGCATACCGAAGAAGCACTTGGATACGATAGCCGAGTACACAAAGAAAATTGCAATAAAGTTAAACGTCGTCGGGTTAATGAATATCCAGTATGCGATATGCAACGACAAGGTTTATGTGCTGGAAGCAAACCCGCGGGCATCGAGGACCGTTCCCATCGTGTCGAAGGTCTGCGGACTTTCGATGGCGAGAGTAGCGACCCAGGTTATGTTGGGCAAAAAGCTGAAAGACTTAAATCTCAAGCACAGACAAATCCCGCACTTTGGCGTTAAAGAGTCGGTGTTCCCCTTCAATATGTTCCCTGAAGTTGACCCGGTTTTGGGACCTGAGATGCGCTCGACCGGCGAGGTATTAGGGCTGGCGGATTCGTTTGAACTGGCGTATTACAAGGCGCAGGAGGCTACACAACTACGTCTGCCTTCGGAAGGAACAGTGCTTATAACCGTAGCCGACCCCGACAAGAAAGACATTATCCGGCCGGCAAAGGAGTTTGCGAAACTCAGTTTCAAAATCAAGGCGACCGAGGGAACACATCGCCTGCTTGAACAAAATGGCATCAAATCGGAGATGGTTTTGAAAATGCACGAAGGCAGGCCCAATGTGATGGACTGCATAAAGAACGGCGAGATTCAATTGATTGTGAATACGCCTGCGGGCAAGATGAGCAAATACGACGATTCATATATTCGCAAGGCGGCGATAAAGTACAAGATACCGTACGTAACGACGACGGCGCTGCTGCCGCCGCCGTCAAAGGAATTGCTGCTCGCCGAAATAGCGACAGCCCCATAAGATCACTGCAAAGTTACCACGCGGTCATCAAGTACAAGTAGGGATAACCCTAAGCAGCTGTCTGGGAATTCCGTCTGGGGATTTCTGAGTACATACATTCAAAAAGCCGACAGTTTTTCCAGGAAAAACAGCTAAATTTGTACCGCGGGCAGTCCGACATACCTAAAGGATACCGGTGCAACCTTTGCCTTTTGCGTGCCAATAGGGTATACTCGTATTTGATTGGGAGATATTAACTGAAAATGGCGGATGAGCTTAAAAAATTCGTAACCGACGGAGTATGGCCGATTGAACTTTCCGGCGAGGACCTCGGCGAAGTTGAGCACTATCTGCAAGGCGAGACCGGTTCTCCGAAGGACAACAGCCACGAATTCAAACTGCCGGATGTAATTCCCATCCTGCCTATTCGAAACGCCGTTGCGTACCCTGGCACGGTGACACCACTGGCGATAGGCCGGCAGAAAAGCAAACATCTCATTACCGAAGCTACCCCAAACGAATCCATCATAGGCCTCGTCACGCAGCGCAACGCCGAAACCGACAGCCCAGGCTTCGACGACCTTTATTCTGTCGGAACCGCAGCCACAATCCTCAAGGTTATCAAGATGCCGCAGGATTTGATTCATATTGTAGTCCACGGCATAGTCGCGCTTTCGGATAACCGAAAGGGTTGCCACCGAGCCATATCTGAAGGCGGAGGTGCAGATGCTTACCTTCGGAACCAAGATGACAAAAAATCTGCAGGCCCTTATTGTCAGTGTCCGGCAGGCTGCCAACCGTGTGATTGCGCTAAGCCCCAATATCCCTGAAGAGGCGACGGTGCTGCTGGAAAACATAGAAAACCCATCTGCGCTGGCGGATTTCCTGGCTGCAAATCTCAGCCTGCCCATAAGCGAAAAACAGCAACTGCTTGAAGAGCTTGACGAGGTCAAACGACTCGAAAAAATATCCGTCGCACTGGCAAGCCAACTGGAAGTACTCGAGTTAAGCCACAAAATCCAAGGCCGGGTCAGAGAATCCATAGAAAAAAGTCAGCGGGAATATTTCCTACAAGAACAGCTAAAGGCCATCCAATCTGAGCTTGGACGGGGCGACCGCCAAACCGAAGAGCTAAAGCAACTCAAGAAAAATATCGAAAAAGCAAGGATGCCCGAAAAAGTTCAGGCTGAGGCCCTGCGCGAATTAGAGAGGCTAAGCAAGATACCACCGGCTTCGCCCGAATACAGCGTCATCCGGACGTATCTCGACTGGGTCTGCGAACTGCCCTGGTCGATTCAAACAAAAGACCATCTTGACATCAACAAGGCGCAGCGGATATTGAATCAGGACCATTACGACCTGCAAAAAGTCAAAAAGCGCATCCTCGAATTTTTAGCTGTTCGAAAGCTAAACCCGACCGGCAAAAGTCCAATACTCTGCTTCATCGGCCCGCCCGGCGTCGGCAAGACATCGCTTGGCAAATCCATTGCGAGGGCTTTAGGAAGAAAGTTCATCCGCATATCGCTCGGCGGAATAAGAGACGAGGCCGACATCCGGGGACACCGAAGAACCTACATCGGAGCACTGCCGGGGCGAATACTGCAGGAATTAAGAAAAGCTGAAAGCAGAAATCCCGTCTTTATGCTTGACGAGCTGGATAAAATCGGTGCTGACTTCCGGGGCGACCCTGCGAGCGCACTTTTAGAGGTGCTCGACCCGGAGCAGAACTTCAGCTTCACCGACCATTATCTTGACCAGCCCTTCGATTTGTCCAGCGTGATGTTCATCGGCACCGCCAATTACGCTGAGCCGATACCGCCGGCACTGCACGACAGGATGGAAATTATCGAACTGCCCGGCTATACCGAAGGCGAAAAACTGAACATTGCGAAAAAATATCTCGTTCCTCGTCAGCTCACTGAGCACGGGCTCAATAAAAGTCGGCTCACTATCAAAGACGAGGCAATACTTGCAATAATTCAAAGCTATACGCGAGAGGCCGGCGTGCGAAATCTCGAAAGAAATATCGCAGCGATTTGCAGGGCTGTTGCGACCGGCATTGCCAAGGGCCGAAAGAAGGGAGCGACCATAGGCAAAAAGGACCTTGCCAAAATTCTGGGACCTACGCAGTTCGAGCCTGAGCTGGCGCTGCGAGCCGGCATACCGGGGGTTGCTACTGCGTTGGCCTTTACGCCGGTCGGAGGGGAGCTGCTTTTTATTGAATCGGCATCTATGCCCGGCAAAGGCAGCTTACAGCTAACCGGCCAAATCGGAGATGTTATGAAGGAAAGTGCCCAGACCGCTTTTTCCATCGTAAAGGCGAACGCCAAAGACTTGAAAATCGAGCCGTCGAGATTCAGCAAATTCGACTACCACATTCACGTTCCGGCAGGTGCAATTCCCAAGGACGGCCCGAGTGCCGGCGTCGCGATGTTCACGTCGCTGGTCAGCTTGCTTTTAGGCAAACCAACCCGGCCTGAGGTGGCGATGACCGGCGAGATAACCTTCGCGGACTGGTTTTGCCGATCGGAGGATTAAAGGAAAAGATACTTGCTGCAAAACAGGCCGGCATAAAGACCGTTATCCTGCCGCAGAGAAACAAAAAAGACCTCCCTGAAGTCCCGAAAGAGGCGAAAAAAGGCCTTAAATTCGCTTTTGTCAAAAACACAAACGAGGTTCTTAAACTTGCCTTGAAGCCCGATTAAAAAAAGGGCTTACAAACACAAGAGCACACTTATGAAACCAGTTCTAATAATTACGATTGATACTGAGGGTGATAACCAGTGGTCTGAACAATGCCGCCAGAATATTACGACCGAAAACGCCAAGTTCTTACCACCTTTTCAGGAACTTTGTGAGCGGTACGCGTATAAGCCGACATACTTGACAAGTTATGAAATGGTCGTGGACGAGTTTTTTGTCAAGTTTGGTAAGGAATGTTTGGCAAGAGGCACATGTGAGATTGGTTCACACCCTCATGCATGGAACTCACCGCCGGACTATAATCTTACCGGAAACGACAGAAAACATGGGCCTTATTTGATTGAGTATCCTGAGGAAATTATATACAAGAAAGTAAAATTTCTTACAGATTTGCTTGAGTCTACATTTGAGACGAAGATTGTTTCACACAGGGCAGGCAGATGGGGTTTTAACGAGATTTATGCGCGTGTTCTTGAGCAGTTGCGATATAAGGTTGATTGCTCTGTAACCCCTTTTGAGTGTTGGAAAACAAAGTTGGGAGCGCCGGATGGAAGCGGCGGTCCGAATTTTAGTAACTTTCCCACCGAAGCCTATTTTTTGGATATGAATGACATATCAAAGGCGGGGCATTCCTCTGTTCTGGAGCTGCCTGTAACTATCAGATGGAAATATGGTCCTATTTTCAGCAAGCTATATTCGATTATGCCATCTGCCGCTGTAAAGTATCTGATGTGGGGAGTATTTGGCCGACCAAGTTGGTTCCGATGTAAGAGAAGAAATATAAAAAGTATCTTAAGAATGTTGGAAAGCGAACTTGCTTCAAATAGTAAATACGTGGAGTTTATGCTTCACTCGTCGGAATTAATGCCGGGTTGCAGTCCAACTTACGCAACATGGGGTGATATTGACAATCTATACAGTGATTTGAACAAAATCTTTAGTTTACTCTCAAAGGCAGGGGTTGGTGGTGCTGGTTGTGGAGATTACTACGAGATTTCTGTTGATAAGGAGAAAGAATAGATGTTTTCAAGGTAGATTAACTTCGGGGCTTATGAGCAGGGCGATTAAATGTCCGTTACTATATCATATAAGAAGTTCGGGCTGATTCCGGTGGTAACAACCTGGTTTAATACAGCCCCCACCTTGAACGCCGACGAACTTGGTATGCTGCACGTTTTCAGACAAAGCGCCGTGGAGCTGGTTCTGGGGCGGACCGTATGTATCCAGCAAAGTGTTTTTAATACCACAGTGATAGACTTGACCCAATCAGAGAAGGAAATTTGGAAAGCGTTCGACCCTAAATCCTGCAAATACGAGATACGAAAGATACAGAAAATGGCGGATAAAGGAGAAGACGTAAAGATCGCAGAAAATACCGACATAGCACGCTACATTGAAATCGCCAACAGTTACATACAGGTAAAAAAGTACTTAAAACCTTTAAGGTCGTGGCAACTGGAAAAGTATATGGAAAAAGGGTGTGGCGATCTGATTAATATATACTATAATGGCCAACTGGTGGGTGGTAATTTTTACATTAAAGACGGTCTATCACGTGTAAGACTACTCTATTCTTTCAACGATCGGTTTTCCGACGAAACGTTACGAAAACTTTCCGGTGCTTTCATGAGATATCTTCACTGGCGTACTATGATAGAAATGTACAAGCAGCAGGGATTTCGTTGGTATGATATGGGCGGCATAAATTTGGATAAGGATTCACCCGCCTACGGAATTACCCAATTTAAGCAAAGCTTTGGAGGGTTTCTACTTAAGGAATTTGATTACGTGTTAGTTGCGAACCGCTTTATAGGTGAATTGTATAGACTTTATAAATCGATACTTTATAGAAATCTATCACAGCTTTAATACCTTGTCTTGATTGAAGGAATGATTTAAGTAATTATAGATGTGATATGACATGATAAAAGTTGTTATGAAGGAAAGTACACAGAGCTTTTTTCCTTTGGCGATGAGGTTTTAGGGCAAGTCTTCAGCCAAGTGGTTTTTTACCCTTTGTTGTTTCAATAAGCTGTGCTGTCTTTTTTCTTCCAATCGCTTTTTTTTGATGTGCAGGGGGATGGTTGTTTTTCGGCGGACAGGTGTAGTTTTGAGAGCTTCGGTCAGTAGTCTCTGCAATCGTTCGACCGCTTCGGCCCGATTGGCCCTTTGCGTTCGGAACCTCTGTGAGACGACGTGAATTACACCATCTCTGCTGGCTCGTCTCGCAAGGTGAGCCAATATTTGCCTTTTCTCGTCGTCGGAGAAGATGGCGCAATTTGCCACATCGAAGAATACCGTCACTTTGGTGTTTACCTTATTGACATTCTGTCCGCCCGGCGCGGCACTTCGGGAATACTTAAACGAGAGTTTATTCTGTGGTATCTCGACCATCGTTACCTGATTATCAATAATCGCTGCTCGATAATCAAATTAAAAACTTTCCTCACCTGCATTGCCGAAACAGCCGAGAGGACAAGTGTTTCAAAGGGGTTGAGCTTCAGGACGAGTGCGGTACATCTTGAGTGGAGCTGGCCAAACATCTTTTTACTGACAGCGGCCAATCAGCTTTGTACTCCTGATATGTTTTTTGAAAGGCCTCAACGACCTCCGGGTCGAACTGACTGCCTGCGCGGCTGACAATTTCGTTCAGCGCATGTGCACAGGACCTCGCGGGGGCATAGGCATGGTCGGAGGTAATTGCGTCAAAGGCATCGGCAACTGCCAAGATTCGTGAACCAATTGGTATCTCTTTGGCTTTTAAGCCGTCAGGGTAACCTGAGCCGTCGAAATTTTCGTGATGATGCTTTATGAGTACGTGACTCCTGTTCAAAAAATGCAATCGGTGCCAGAATCTGGGTAGCCGCTACCGGATGTTGTCTGACAATCTGTTCTTCTTCTTCGGTCAGCGGCGTCGGCTTTTTCAAGATATGAGCTGGGAATGCTGATTTTGCCAAGGTCCATGAGAATTGCAGCTGTACCGATTTGTTTGATTAGTTGCGGCGACAATTTCATTTGTCGTGCGATTGCAGCCGAATAATCTCTTACGTTTTCAGCGTGATGGACCATGTAAGGGTCTTTGATTACTGCATTCGCAGCCCGAGCAAGGGCAGATACTGTCCCGCGAGCATGAGACTGCAGTTGCCTTGCCAGTGAAGAGACCTTGTTCTGTAATTCCTGGAAGTCGCGCTCCTGCGGATTTAATACTTTTTGGAGTGGGTTAATCTGGTCGTAGCAAACCACACAGTTTCCTCCGCTCCTTTTGGCGGCGTAAAGGGCGGAATCGGCGTCTTCGATAAGTTCACTGTGAACTGAGGGAGTTTCGATAGTCGGAATTTGCCAGGCCGATGCTGGCAGTAATTGATATCTGCTGGTTGGGCACTTTCCACTGGTGGTCGTCTATTATTCTGCGCAGCCTTTCGGCTGCCTGAGCAGCTTTTTCGGGTGGTGTGCTGGGCATAAGAATGATAAATTCATCTCCTCCATATCGTGCGACGACATCGAGGGGGTAAATGCTCTGCTGGAGGACTTCGGCTGCCTGCTTTAAAATCATATCGCCGCTGAGATGGCCGTATGTGTCATTTACGCTCTTGAAATAGTCGAGGTCAAGAATCATCACCGATATGGGATTGTCTTTTATCTTGGCACAAAGGATTTCCCTTTCGAGGATGTCAAAGAAATGCCGGCGATTTGTCAGCCCCGTCAATTCGTCGGTGTTTGCGAGTAGCAGGAGCTTATCCTGTAATTCGACCATCTGAAGGGCGATACTGATGCGAGTTCGCAGGCCATTCTGCTTGAAGGGTTTGGTTACGTAATCGATAGCCCCTTTTCTTATGGCCTCGACACCGGCTTCCTCATCCTGCAGACCTGTCAGTACCACAACAGGCACCTGCGGGTACTCGTGGCGAAAGTTCTCGAGTGTATCGAGACCACGACTTTCTGGTAGGCCGAGGTCGAGCAGCACCATGTTGAAGCTTTGATGTTTAATAAGGTCCAATCCTTCCGCGAGGCTGGCAGCCGTTTGAGTTGCAAACCGCTTCGTCTGCGGTGAGCCCCTCAGTGCCAGCTCTGTTAGTCGACGGTCAGCAGGGTCGTCGTCAATCACAAGGATATTTACCGAATTGTTGCGCATGATAGTCGTCTCTGTGGAACTCGTTTACATATAACAAACCAGTACTCCTCGAGGTGGCTGAACACCTCGCGAAAACCGTCGAGAGTTGGCGGTTTTTTTATGTACCCTGCCGCCTGTAGTTTGTAGGTTTCGAGGATATCCTGCTCAGATGCTGAGCTTGTCAAAATTACGACCGGTATGGTGTCCAGCGCATCATCGGTCTTGAGACGACATAGAAACTCCTTGCCTCCCATCCCAGGCATATTCAAATCGAGCAGAATCAGGTCTGGAATAGGGTAACCAGCTTCAGCTAATTTGCTGTGGTCCAGATATTCGAGGGCGTCCTCGGCGCTATTTGTGATGATGAGTTTGTTGCTTATTTTCTGATCAAGCACTGATTTCTTAATCAATTTCTGGTCAGCAGGGTCGTCCTCGACCAGTAGTATTACCACTGGTATAAGGTCATTCATATGGCTGCTCCCTTCTAAATCTTCCATAAATGTCAGTGCCTAAGGACACTCTCCGGACTGTCTGTTACCGGTTAAATCGAGAATCAACTTTTTACCACCGAGGATGTTTCGAACCAGTATTTAGCCAGCTTGCCCATAACCTTTTGAAACTCTTCCAGATTTGCGCTTTTCTGTACATATCCTGCAGCCTGTAATTTGTAGCTTTCCTGTATATCGGTTTTTGCGTCCGACGCCGTTAAAACAACCACAGGAATAGAGTGTAAGTCGTCATCGGCCTTGATGCGTCGTAAGAACTCTTTGCCGTCCATACCAGGCATATTCAAATCGAGCAGAATCAGGTTCGGGCGGGGACTTTCCGTGTCACCACCTTTACTGCGCTGCAGGTATTCGAGTGCCTCATCGCCGTTTCCGGCTGTGTAAATCGCACATTCTATTTTCTGATTAACCAGGGCGTTCTTCACCAATTTCTGGTCTATTGGGTCGTCTTCGACCAGCAACACCACTGTAGTTTTTGGCGTATCCATATTTACTTTCCCCTAACATGGTCGCGCTTCTTAAAAACCCGGCTTCCAGCCTTTTTTCTCACTGCTGTTCAGCATAATTTTTCGGCGATATATGCGTTCCACTTAAGATAGTTCGCTTTCTGATATATTTTGGATGAAATACAGATTTCAACCGGCACTTGTCATTAGGCGGGTGTATATTATCGGTCGTTTCTCACGAGGAGCAGGTCAGGGTCTTTGTGATGTGGGGTTTGATTATGTTACGATGGCAGCGTCATCAGGACAGATAACACTCAAGTTGCTCGGCGAAGGTGTCTGGGTCGATTGGTTTCTCGATGCAAGTAGTGCAGCCGGCGTCGAGTGCCTTTTCCTTCTCATTTGTCATAGCGTGTGAAATAAGGGCGATGAGCGGTATCTGGGGTATGAGCAGATTTATCTTTCTTACAGCCTCCAGACCGTTTATGTCGGCGATGTGAAGGTCAACGATTATAAGCTCCGGCATCTCTTTTGCAGCGATATCTATGCCCGTGCTGGCACGTTCAGTCTGTATTACCGTGTAGCCTTTCTTATTCAGGATAGACTCGATTAAATATGAATTAACGAAGTTGTCCTCTATCACCAGGATTTTTTTCATATTTCCCCCGGACTTCCAAGTGCCTCGCGGGTGCCTTTAAGTATAGTACGGCAAATTTCTACTTATCGTCCCTCCTAAAGAGCTCAAAACGCCCCCACGATATAATTTCCCCCCCTGTACCTTCCATACCTGCCAGCCGGGTCAGCGTTCATTGGCCGACAAGACGTTCAGCAATTGCTACCCCCTTGATATCAAATTTATTATCGGCCTAACAACCTGTTTTTCTTGAAACGCAATCTTTTTAAAGTATACGGTGTAAACCTCCATGAGGGTAAAAATTTCTTGGTCACCATCAGTGATGCCAATCTTGCCAGCACTCTTTAAGGCGAAATGCCGCCAAAACGGGGTTTGGCGGGCTGTTTCCAGCGGGACACTTGATTTGGCTGGTCTGTTGACTGGCCCTGCCTTCAATTGTACAATAGCTGCCGATAATTTTGGGATTTTTCGTTTTTTGCAGGGGTGCAGGTATGCTGGCAGATGTAACTTTGGCGGATGTTTTTCGGCCTTGTGGGAAGAAACTCGCGTGGGTTTACGATGCAACTTTGATTGTTGGCGGCTCGCTTTTTATCGGATTGTGTGCTCAGATAGCAATCCCCATTGGGCCTGTGCCCATCACGGCCCAGACCTTTGCGGTGCTGATGACAGGGGCGCTCTTCGGCAGGCGGCGTGGCAGTCTGTGCGTGCTTGCTTATATAATCGAGGGTCTTTCCGGATTACCCGTATTTACAATGGGCAGAAGCAGCTTCGCCGCGATGCTGAGCCCGACGGGCGGTTATCTTGTTGGGTTTGTCGCCGCTGCTTATGTTACGGGACTGCTGGCTGAAAACCGCTGGGACCGAAGATTCATCACAACCGTTTTGGCGATGACTCTCGGCAGTGTTGCGATGTATGCGTTTGGCCTTGGCTGGCTGTGCTGTCTGATGGGTGTTAACAGGGCTGTATTGGCTGTTGGCTTATATCCTTTCATAGTTGGTGATATTTTGAAGATAGTATTAGCGGCGGTGGTTCTGCCGGCAGGCTGGAAATTACTCGGAGTGCTGAACCTCTCGGCAGGTAATAACAGCGGCCGTTAGCGGCCTTTGCTCACTTCGTCTGTCAGCTCGGTCAGTTTTTCGATTTGTTCGTTCAGTCGCTGTGCTGCTTCGGCATTGTACTGACGCAGGGCGACTATGTTTTGCCGGGCGTTATTGAGCTGGTTGCGAACATCTTTTACTTCAATCTGCGACCGGACGAACTGGCCTCTAAGTCGGTCGAGTTCCATTTTTGCCTCGTCGAGCTGGTTTTGCAAAATTTCCGCCTGTTGTTTGGCGTGCATAAAGTTTTCATTTGTTTTGTCAATCTTCTCGTATACCAGTGTGACGCCATCAAGCAGCCCCTGCCGGTCGGAATACAACCAGAGGCTTGCGAGGACGGCTGCAAAAGTGCATATCACTGAAACAATTGCAGTGAACTGCCAGAAGCCTGTGGGCTTCGGCGGTGTGCTTGCGGAGCTTATTTCCTGGCGGTTATTAAGGGTCCGGCAGGAATCGTCGTAAGGGCCGGGCGGTACATCAACAATAAATGTTTTGCCTTTATGTCTTCTTATCTGCACAAGCCCCAGCTTTGCCCAGTCTTCGATGGCGCTTCTCGAAACGCCTTCACGGGCCGCAAATTCGTCGATGGGCACAAGCGCTCTTTCAAGCTGCAGCGTCGGGACTGTATCCTCCAAAGTTTCTTGCACTGTGATAGTTTTCATTTTTAGTACCTGCTCGGTCTGTGCCCTATAACTATTTATTCTTTCGGACTTTGGCGTGGTTTTCTTGAATAATATGGCCGCAGCTTCTTTACCACAAGACTGACAGCGGTAAAAGGCGGTTCGCGGTGCAGATTCACGGCAGGTTCGGTTCGTCGGATTTCTTTGAGATTATCCGCATGCAAAGCCAGCCGATAAAGCAGCCTAAGAAGTAGTGCGGAAAATCCCACCACACAAACGTGGTGCCTATGAGCGCTCTACCTAAATAGTACGAACGCACCAGTTGCAGAAACGGCGGATGCCAAAGCTGAAGCGTCTCAAGAATACAGGTGATTAACAGCACCACCACAGCAATTGTGGTTGCGTATTTCTTTTTGGGTACAAAGAAAAATACGACCAGACACCAAAAGACTTCATAAAGTAATCCCCCTCCGTAGTCATTAAACCATTTATGACCGGCGCCGGCGTAACTTTTGGATAGAAACCCGGCTGGTGTAACTACGCACAGACAAAGCAAAGTCCATTTTCTTTTCTGGAAAAAAGAAACGACGGCGTTCATTTTCTGATAGTGAATCAATTAGTATCCCCACAGGCGTTTTTTCAGCCGGCCTGCAATGCTTCCAGTGCGTCGATTACCACAGGAATATGTGTGTACGCCGGCCCGCCGCCCATCATTACGGCGACGGAAGCAGCTTCGAGGATTTGCTCTTTCGTTGCGCCGGCTTCGAGGCATTTTTGCACGTGCAGTCTTATGCACGGCTTACAGCGTTGAGTAACACCTATAGCAAGAGCGATAAGCTCTTTTTCTTTGAGGCCAAGTGCGCCTTCTTTCATAATTTTTGAAAACACCGCTGAAAAACCCTGGACGGTATCGGCGGCCAACTCTTTCATTTTTCCCACATCTTTTTTGAATTTTTCTAAGAATTCCTTTGTTTCGTTTGCCATTGAGCTATTCCTCCAGAACAACGACTAACCTTTCATAAAAGCCTCGCCAAGAGCGTCAATGATGTCGGTAGCAATCAGGCTTATCTGGCCCATTTTTTTTGCAGCGATGTCGCCGGCTAATCCGTGAATGTAAACAGCGAGGATTGCAGCGTCGAAGTTACTCAAACCCTGGCCAACGAGAGCCGTCATAACGCCGGTCAGAACGTCGCCTGAGCCGGCTGTAGCCATTCCGGGATTGCCGGTTTTGTTGACATAAACTTTTTGTCCGTCGGTAACGACCGTGCCCGCCCCTTTCAGGACCACCACCGTTTTGGTGCGCTTTGCTAATCGCGATGCCTGGTTTTGTCTTTCCGGCGGCAATGGTTCTCTAAACAATCCCGACCATAATCTTTTCATTTCGCCGGGATGAGGCGTAATGATTAGACCGGCTTTTGTTTTGGCCGGCCAATCCTTTATCGAAGCGAGATTGTTAAGGCCGTCGGCATCTATGATTAGCTTCAGTTTTTCCTGGCTGAGCAGTGTTTCAAGAATGGTCCGAAGTGCGGTGCTAACACCGACACCCGGGCCGAAGGCGAAGCAATCATTTTCATTCACGGCATCGAGAATGGTATTGATTGCCTTTGCAGATATTCTGCCGGCGGCATCTTCTGCCAGCGGAATGGTGGTAAAAGACGGCTCTATTGCAGGCGACTATCGGCAAAACACTTTTCGGAGTTGCCACCCGCACCAGGCCTGCGCCGGCCCGCAGGGCTGAGCGACCCGCAAGAGCAGCGGCCCCGCTCATACCGAGACTGCCGGCAATGATACAGACCTTGCCGAAATCACCTTTGTGGGCATCAGGCTTTCTTGGTTTTAATTTTGGGATATCCTTTATTATTCTCATTTTTCACTCAGTTATTACTTTGTTCAATTCTTTTGTTTATCAGTGTTGCCGCTACGCCTGCGGAAAAGCCGTTGTCGATATTAACGACGGTAACACCTGCGGCACAGCTATTGAGCATAGTCAAAAGTGCCGAGAGGCCGCCGAAGCTGGCGCCCGTTCCGATGCTGGTAGGCACGGCGATTACCGGACAACTGACTAAGCCGCCCACTACGCTTGCCAGCGCCCCTTCCATTCCTGCGATGACGATGATGACATTTGCATTCTGGAGCTGCTCCATATGGCCGAGCAATCTGTGCAGACCCGCTACGCCGACATCGGGAATTACTTCCGTCCGCTGGCCCATAATCTCGGCGGTAACTTTCGCCTCCGCTGCGACAGGCAAATCGGCGGTGCCGGCTGTAACTATCGGAATAACGGATTTCGAAGGTTTGATTTTTTTCTGCTCCAGCACAATCGCCTTCGCTGACTTTTCGTATCTGATATTCGGGAATTTGTTTGTTTCTGCCAGCGCCTCGAAAACGTTTTCTTCGGCCCGGGTGGCGAGGACATTGTTGCCTTTTTCAGCGAGGGCTGAAAATATTTTAACTATCTGGTCGGTGGTTTTGCCGGGGCAGTAAATGACCTCGGGAAAGCCGCAGCGAAGCTGGCGATGATGGTCCAGATGGGCAAAACCCAAATCCTCAAACGGCAGATGGCGCAATTGCTCAACAGCCTCGCCGATTTCAATTTCGCCGCTTTTGACCTGCTCCAATAATTTTTTTAATTGCTCAACCTGAATATGTCACCTGTCCACTTTCCAAAGACTGTTTAACCGGTTGCTTTTGGTTCGAGGGTCAAATCCGCAAAGAGGCCGGCTTTGAATTTATGATACGCCAACGAGGCTATCATAACCGCATTGTCCGTGCAATACTGTTTTGGAGCGACGAGCAGCTTTTTCGAGGGGGTGCTCGAATCGCACATTCGCTGCAGAGCGATTCTGAGCTGCGTGTTTGCCGCCACTCCGCCGCCGAGCAGGACGGTCTTTGCGCCGATTTTTTCGGCAGCCCGCTGAGTTTTTTTAACGAGCACTTCGACCACTGCCGCCTGAAATGAGGCCGCAATATCGGCGATTTGCTCAGCGCTCATCGAATCAACCTTGTTTTCGCCTTTCATATCCTGGCCGCGGCAGTAATACAGCACAGCGGTCTTGATGCCGCTGAATGAAAAATCCAGCGAGTCCTTTCCGAGCATCGATATTGGAAATTTGATTGCTCTGGGGTTGCCGTGTTTAGCCGCCTTTTCGATTGAAGGGCCGCCCGGATACGATAATTTCAGGATATTTGCCACCTTATCGAAGGCTTCACCCGCGGCATCGTCAATCGTAGAACCCAGCAGCCTCGGCTCAAAAGGTAAATGGTAATCATAAAGACTGGTGTGTCCACCTGAAACTATCAAAGCCACGGCTGGTAACTGCGGACTATCCTGCTCCAAGAAGCGCCGACTGCAAGTGTGCGTGCAGGTGGTTTATTGCTATCAATGGCTTTTGCCAGGCAAATGCGAGGGTCTTGGCAGCGGTAACGCCGACCATCAGAGCGATAGTCAGGCCCGGCTGGTTCGCGACTGCAATGGCGTCGATATCATCTTTGCCGACCTCGGCCTGTGAAATCGCCTCAACTATGACCGGATATATCTTTTCGATGTGAGCGCGAGAGGCAATCTCCGGCACAACGCCGCCGTACTTTTCGTGCAGCTTTGTCTGCGAAGCTACGACGGAAGATTTAACAACTCGGCCGTCGGCAACAACGGCGGCTGCGGTCTCATCACAACTGGTTTCAATACCCAGAATGTTTACAGAGTCCCTTTTATTTGCCATAAACCGATATTAGCGGAATAAAATTGCGATGTCAACGTTACAAGGCCGCCGAGACAGCGGGGCGAAATCCGAACCGAGATTTTGTTTGAGTGGCAAGTTTTGTAGAATGGTTTTTCAGTCGTCCTGCATAGGCAGGATTTCGAGTCCGTCGGGGTGCAGTCTTTTTAGTGCGGGCAATTGATTTTTGCCTAATCTGGTGTCAATCAGGACTGAGCCGTCGTGATACTGCTCTTTCAGGATACGTCCATTTGCCCGCAGAAAACTCTGGACTTTGCCGTTTGACTGGCTGCTGGTTATACGCAGGAGAATTTCGCCACCTCTGTATTTTTCCAACACTACTTCGGTGAGATTTTCGAGGCCAAAGCTGGTCAGGGCTGATATGCAGACCGCATCGGGAAATAATGTCTGCAGCATATCGAGTTCGCCGATTTTTTTTATGATATCGGTCTTGTTAAACACCATCAGGATTGGTTTTTCGCCGCAGCCGATTTCCGCCAAGACGTTATTGACAGATTCGATTTGCCTGAGTACCTCCGGATTGGAGACGTCCACAATGTGCAAGAGCAGGTCGGCATTGACGGCTTCTTCCAGAGTTGCTTTGAACGAGGCGACCAGTTGATGCGGCAGGTTTTTAACGAAGCCGACGGTGTCACTCAAAAGCACCTCTGCTCCGCCTTCCAGAATCCATTTTTTTGTCCGCGTATCGAGCGTTGCAAACAGCCGGTCCTCGACGAGCACGCCGGCGTCGGTAAGAGCATTTAAGACGGTGCTTTTTCCTGCGTTCGTATAGCCGACTATGCAGATTTTGAACATATTCTTTCGGCTGTCTATCTCACGGACTCTGCGTCTGTCGATGTTAGCAAGCTCATGTTTTAGTTCTGTGATTCGCTTATTGACCAGTCGGCGGTCGATTTCGAGCTGCTGTTCGCCGGTTCCTCTTGTGCCGATGCCGCCGACCATACCGGCGGCGGAGCCGCCGCCTGCGCCGGCGACACTGTCTAAGTGCGACCACATCCTCGCAAGTCTCGGATACGTATATTCCAGTTGGGCCAGTGTAACCTGAAGTTGGGCTTGTTTTGTCTTGGCTCTGGTTGCGAATATGTCCAGAATCAACTCGCTGCGGTCGAGTATCTTGACGCCGATTATCTCTTCAAGCTCGCGAATCTGACGCGGCATCAGGTCGTTGTCGAATATCACGACATCAGCCTTGAAGCGCTTGACCCGGCTTGCGAGCTGCTCGGCTTTGCCTTTGCCTATGTACGTGGTGGGGTTGATTGTGTGGATTTTCTGCTGGAATCTGTCGACGACGATGGCACCGGCACTTTCAGCTAAGGCTGTCAGCTCAACTAAATCGTCCGAATCGTCCTTGGTGTGCAGAATAGCGCCAACCAGAACAGCTCGCTCTTTTTTGACCCTTAGCGTTTCACGCAGTTTTTCCAATTAAGGGCAGCCTCCCAAAATTGTCCTTTTATTTTAGCATATTTGGCCGAGTTTCTCAATAGAGCTCAAATATTTGGCGGATTCTGCATTTTTGGGCTGAAACCAGCGTTTTTTGGGCTAAAAGGGCGGTTCGGTGCCGAAAAATCGGCGGCAGACAGCGTTTTTGACTTGATTAAATGTAAACCATCTCTTACAGTAAATTATCTTTTGTATTTTGACGAATAAACTTATAGATGTTTCTTTCCGGGACTTTTTTGTTAAGGGAAGCAGGGAAGGTCGTTTCTTATGTTGAAAGTGAAGTCGCGTACAGGTGAATCGGTTCAGCAAATGATAAGACGCTTTAAGAAGCTCTGCGAGAAGGAGGGTCTTATCAGAGATATGAAGCGTAGTGCCTACTACGAAAAACCGTCGGAGAAGAACCGCCGACGTGTTCGCAGGTCCCAGCGAATTTCAAGCTTTAGTTACTAACACAAATTTCTTCCACGAATTTCTATCGCAGTAATCAATTCCATTGATTTGCTTGACTTTTATTTTTGCACCGGCCAGAAAACCCAGTCTCCTTCGTCGGCGTAGGGTTTGATTTTTCCCTTGTCATCTCTGGCCACTTTTCCGCTATCGTCTTTGGAATTGTATCCGACGCCGTAAAGCATGAAACCATCAGTGGTTCTTTTATAAACCAGCGGCTTGTCACTCCATGGGTCCATAGGTAATTGCTTAAGGTAGTCAGCCTGGATTAAATCATCGAGGGTGCTCGGAAACGCACCTTTGTCCTGTTTGTATCTTAATATCGCAATTATTGCCAAGGTAGCATACGTATCTGCTTTGATTCGATAGGCTCTTGCATTCACCTTTGCCACGCCAGGCATAAACACCTCGACAGGCCAGTACCTTACTTTTTTGAGAGACGACCATTTGTCAAAGCCTATTTCCAAATCAACGTTTTCTTTATGCAACTGCCAAGGGGTTTTTGCCGCCCAGTCTTCATCGGTGCTGTAAAATTTATCAAACTCACGGCTTATTTCGCTTCTGTTCGCACTGACCAGAGCCATAGCCAAATATAGCATAGGCTCGCTTTGGGAACCCTGAGAACCTGGAAACAATTCAAAATCTAATATTTTTAGCTGTCCGGGAATCATATGACCAGAGCCTCTTCCATTATCGGTGTAGCATCTTTGGATAAAATCCTTCGCACAGAATTTTTCATCTTCGTAACTAATAACATACGTATCCCCAGCCACCAGGTCTTCGAGTTTGGCCTGAAGATTTTTTAACGATTGACTGTCTACTTTTTGATTGCATAAGATCATACGCATGTCTTTTACCGCAAGAACCTGGATGGCTATTCCGACCAATTGCTCAATTAATATGTGAGGACCTTTGAAATGCGTCCCTGTCCGATAGCAGACCAGCAAATCGTCAAAGGCCTCTTCGGTGTGCCCATCGTATGCCTTCAGTTTTGCTTGCCAAACCATTATTTTCGTGATATCTTTTAACTTTGCCAGTTCCGGCATAAGGATAGCCCATACAACGTTATCTTTTGCCTGCCGCTTCCACCAGCAATAAGGTTTTTCGGAGGCTTGCTTGAAAAATCCGATTGTGTTGGCGTTGTCGGAAAGCCACTGCTTCAGCAGCGTAAGTTCCTCTTTGCTCAGTTCTGTGATTTCATTTTTATCTTTTATGGCGTCAAGTAAACTTATCTTTTTTGTCTTTGTTTCGTGCTTGATTAAAGGCGGTTCCTTGTAAACATCGAAAGCTTTTTGATAAAGGACTGCTGCGTTCAGGCTCTCATCAGCAAGCGGATGGGCAAGCCGGGTTATTTCCTCAACGTAATTGACAGCGATGGTGGGTTTGCCGAGTGAGATATAAATACAATATAGGATGAGACACAGAATTAAAACGCCGATGGTCTGAAATGTCTTTGCGACAACGGTTCGCCAAAGCGGCCTGCAGCGTTTTTTGGCCCTGCGCAGCAGGATGCCGAGTAATTTGGCGTCACCGAAATCTTCGATTAGTCGCTGAGCTTTTTGCTGTTTTTCCTCGTCGGTTTTGCAGTCTCGCAATTCATCTTCAAAATGCGCCACCAGTTCAGCCTGCACATCGGCCTGGACCTTTTTGCGATACCGCATTTTCCTAACGACAAGTTTTATGAAGTCTCGTGCGCATTCGGGAAGACTTTGCAAATCGCTTTTGTTACACTTCTTTGCCATGATAAACCTTTCGATATAAGAGTTTAAAACGGCGATTCGTAGTTTAGGCCGGCATAAGAGCTCCGCCGAAAACAAAATTTAAGCCGGCTGTGAGTTTCTTAAGCTGGGCTTTTTGTTCTGCCAGTTGATTTTTGCCTTTGCTGGTTATGGAGTAATATCTTCTCTCTCGGCTGGAGTCGGTTTGTTGCCATTTGCCCCTGATGAGTTTCTTGGCCTCTAAATTATAGAGCAGCGGATACAGCGTTCCTTTGCCGAGGGTGAGGATATCGCCGCTTCGCTGCTCAATTGCCTGGCTGAGCTCATAGCCGTACATCTGTCCGCGGGAGAGAATCTCAAGAACTACGACAGGGGCGATTCCCTTTAACAACTGACTTTCAAATTTCATAAGAACCTCCTTTTGGTCTCCAGAAGATTATGACGATTCGTTTATTATCTTGCTTTACATATTATGCTATACATACTATGTGATGTCAAGTAAAATTTGAAAAAATTTTACCGCTGAGAAAGCAGAGCACGTGGAGAGTCGATGAGTAAGTAAGTAGAAGAAAAGGTATGGCGCTTGCAAAATCAGAGGGCTGCTGTAGAATAGGCGGGAAGCTGCCGATTAGTTAAATAGAATCACAGCAACGAGATACGAGGCGCGGGCAACGAGTTGATATGGAGCAGTGGCCGAGCGGTTTAAGGCGACGGTCTTGAAAACCGTTTTACCCTTTCGGGTAACGGGGGTTCGAATCCCTCCTGCTCCGGTTTGTCTTTGTTGGGTTGGAACAGTTTCTGCTGTACCATATCAGTTACTCTTTAGTATCTGTGTACTCTTTTTTTCCGTTGGTTCATTAACTCAATAAACTGTTTAAAGAGATATCTGGAATCATGAGGACCCGGCGAGGCTTCGGGATGGTACTGAACTGCAAAAGCTGATAGCTTCTCAGACCTGATACCTTCTACGGTATTGTCATTGAGATTCATATGTGTAAGCTCGATGTCTTTATCCTTCAGGGAATCGATGTCAACACAGAAGCCGTGATTCTGGCAGGTTATTTCGACCGCACCTGTCAGCAGGTTTTTAACCGGATGATTCGCACCCCTATGGCCGAACTTGAGTTTGTAAGTTTGGCCGCCCAGGGCAAGGCCAAGTAATTGATGGCCGAGACAAATACCAAAAATTGGGACTTTGCCAAGAAGCTTTCTTATGGTTTCAATAGCATAACTTACGGGTGCAGGGTCACCCGGGCCGTTGCTCAAGAATACACCATCGGGCTTCTGGCTGAGAACTTCCTGGGCCGAAGTAGCGGCGGGTACGACCTTTACGTCACAGCCATGCGAGCGAAGCAGTCTGAGAATAACGTGTTTTATGCCGAAATCGAAGGCTACGACCTTGTATTTTTTTTCATCTTTATGCTCCGAACCCGTCAGTACATCAACAACACCATTATTCCATTTGTAAGCTTTTTTGATACTTACGTCTTTAACTATATCCCTGCCGACAAGGCCGGGATATTCGTCCAATTTTTTTGCAAGCCTGGCGATTTGAAATTCAGTGGAAGAAATAATTCCTTTCATAGCCCCTTGAGTGCGAATGTGTTTTACGAGTTTTCTTGTATCAATGCCTTCAAGACCAATTACGTTGTTGGCTTTCAAGTATCGGCTTAGAGAGTCCTCTTTTCGCCAGTTGTTTGGGTATCTGCAGTTCTCTTTGGCAATAAAACCGCTTGCAAAAACTTTTCGAGATTCCCAGTCTAACTGGTTTGTACCATAATTGCCAATCAGCGGATATGTCATTGTGATTATCTGCTCATAGTAGGATGGGTCGGTCAGTATTTCCTGATAGCCTGTCATACTCGTATTAAAGACAACTTCCCCGCACTTTTGGCCTTTAGCTCCAAAAGACTTACCTTCAAAAACCGTACCATCTTCAAGTAACAGAACAGCTTTCAATCTTAAGTCCGAGCCTAATTGTGATAACGCTGAATAGGTTTTACTCTGATTTTTTGCGCCTTCATTGCTGTTATGGCTTTTACAACCGCTGCGGCGGCTCTTATGGTTGTTACATAGGGAATCTGTTTATCGAGGGCGGTTCTTCTTATTGGAAAAGAATCCCTGATGGATTGAGCGCCTGCCGTGGTATTTATGATAAGGTCGATTTTGCCGTTTATAATCCGGTCAACTATATTCGGCCTGCCTTCGGTCATCTTAAGCACAAATTCTGATGGTATGTTATTGTTTACGAATTCAAGGCACGTTTCCTTTGTTGCAACAATCTTAAATCCCATTTTGTGCATTTTGTGTGCGAGTTCGACGGCTTTTTTCTTATCGCTGTCCTTGACACTAAACAACACATTGCCACTCATCGGCAAGCTGTTGCCGGCTGCTATCTGAGATTTTGCGAAGGCGATTCCAAAATCATCATCTATACCCATAACCTCGCCGGTAGAAAGCATCTCCGGGCCGAGAAGTGTGTCTATGCCGGGGAACTTCAAAAATGGAAACACGGCCTCCTTTACCGAAAAATGTTCAGGCCGTACTTCTTTTGTGAATTTCAACTCATCCAAGGTCATTCCCGTCATCACTTTTGTTGCGAGTTTCGCCAGAGGTACGCCAATTGCTTTGCTTACGAACGGGATTGTCCTCGAGGCACGTGGGTTGACCTCGAGTATATAAATTTCGTCATCTTTTACAGCAAACTGAACGTTCATAAGGCCCTGTACTTTTAATTCAAGCGAGAGGAGGCTGGTTTGTCTTCTGATTTCATCGAGGATTCTTTTACTTATCGAAACAGGCGGAAGCGAACAGGCACTATCGCCTGAGTGCACACCCGCTTCCTCCACGTGTTCCATAATCCCGCCAATAACCACTCGCTTGCCGTCACTGATAGCATCAACGTCCAGTTCCGTTGCGTCATCAAGAAATTTATCTATCAAAACCGGATGTTCGCCTGAGGCTTCAAATGCTTTTTCCACAGCGGCCTTGAATGATTTTTCGTCATGGACAATCTGCATCGCTCGGCCTCCCAGCACAAAAGATGGCCGGATGAGTAAAGGAAATCCAAGTCTTTGAGCGATTTTTAAGGCCTGGTCGTAAGTTGTTGCCGTCCCGCTATCGGGTTGGCGAAGCCCTAATTTCTCGACTAACCTATTGAAGCGCTTACGGTCCTCAGCACAGGCAATGCTGTCAGGTGATGTGCCGATTATTTTCACGCCGGCTCTCTCTAATGGCACAGCCAATTTGAGCGGAGTTTGTCCGCCGAACTGAACAATTACACCGTCAGGTTTTTCTTTTTCGACGATTGACATAACATCTTCAAATGTCAACGGCTCAAAATACAGCCTGTCGGAAGTATCGTAGTCGGTACTTACTGTTTCCGGATTGCAGTTTACCATTATTGATTCAATACCTATCTCCTTCAATGCAAAAGCGGCGTGTACGCAGCAATAATCGAATTCTATGCCCTGCCCTATGCGATTTGGTCCTCCGCCGAGGATAACAATTTTTTTTCTGCTGCTTGGATTGGCTTCGCATTCGCTCTCAAACGTCGAGTAAAGATAGGGGGTATGAGCCTCAAACTCAGCTCCACAGGTATCGACGGTTTTGTAAACCGGATTTACTTCCATCCTCTGACGATATTTTCTGAACCGAGGTTCATCGACCTTCAGAATAGACGCCAGATACTTATCGCTGAAGCCGTATTCTTTGATAGTTCTCATCAAACCGGCATCTATGTCCGTCAGGCTGCCTATGGATTTTATTTTCTCTTCAAGTCGAATGATGTCCTTTATATTATTGAGGAACCACGGGTCGATTTTTGTAAAGGCAAATATTTCATCGGCTGAGAGTTTTCTCCTAAAGGCCTCGGCTACATACCAGATTTTGTCCCAGCAGTTGGTTTGCAGTTTCTTTTTTAACTGAGCTAATGTAAGCTCACCATTGATATGTCTTTTATCAAGTGAATAGCGGTCGATCTCCAATGACCTTATGGCTTTTTGCAGTGCTTCCTTGAATGTTCTTCCTATCGCCATTGCTTCGCCAACCGACTTCATCTGCACGGTAAGCTCAGGAGTGGTGTTAGGGAATTTTTCAAATGTAAAACGCGGCCACTTAACGACACAATAGTCAATGGTAGGCTCGAAACAGGCCGGTGTCTTTTTGGTAATATCGTTGGGAATCTCGTCAAGTGTGTATCCGACTGCCAATAGAGAAGCTATCTTTGCGATGGGAAAACCCGTGGCTTTGGAAGCAAGGGCGGAGCTTCGTGAGACACGGGGGTTCATCTCTATTACGTATAGCTTGCCGTTGTCGGGATTTACCGCAAACTGTATATTCGAACCGCCTGTTTCAACGCCGATAGCCCTTATAATTTTAAGAGCGGCATTGCGCATTATCTGATATTCTTTATCAGTGAGAGTCTGAGCAGGTGCCACTGTAATACTATCGCCGGTATGAATACCCATCGGGTCAAGATTTTCTATCGGGCAGACTATAACTACATTATCTTTTTTGTCCCGCATTACCTCCAGCTCATACTCTTTCCAGCCTATAACGGATTCCTCAATCAAGACCCGGTTCTTAGGGCTTAGATTCAAGCCCCATTCGATGTGATTTTTATACTCTTCGATATTGTAGGCGATATTGCCGCCTGTACCACCCAGAGTATATGAAGGCCTGATGATAGCAGGAAAACCAATATACTTGATTATTTCCTCGGCCTGTTGCCAGGAATGTGCATAGCCACTTGTAGGGACTTCCAGACCACAGTCCTGAATTACTTTCTTGAATCTGTCTCTTTCTTCAGCCCTTTTGATTGCCTGCAAATTAGCTCCCAAAAGGCGAACACCGTACTTTTTCAATACCCCATTTTCAGCTAATGCCACTGCGGTATTTAGACCTGTTTGTCCTCCGAGGGTGGGAAGGAGACTGTCAGGCCGTTCTTTCTGAATTATTTTTTCAACTATCTCAGGTGTAATCGGTTCAATATAGGTTCTGTCAGCCATCTCGGGGTCGGTCATTATTGTAGCGGGGTTGCTATTGACAAGCACAACCTTAAGACCTTCCTGTTTTAATACTTTGCACGCCTGTGTGCCCGAGTAGTCAAATTCACAGCCCTGACCTATAACGATAGGTCCGGAACCTATAATCAGTATCTTTTTAACGTCTTTGCGTTTTGGCATTTATGGTGAGCCTGTCGAATCCATTGTCTGTTCTTTTGTTTCTTCCAAATTATTGACTGCGGAGCTATTATTTATCCTAAGGTCTTTCGGAAGTATAGAGGTTGGTTATGGGCATTCGCCTGTCTTTACCAAATGCTTTCGGAGTGATTTTAATCCCCGGTGGAGATTGTCTCCTTTTGTATTCATTCCGGTCCACCATACTGACGACCTTATTAACGATATTCTTGGGTAAGCCTTCCTTGACCATACTCAGAAACCCCTTTGTCTTCTTCCACATAACTACGAAGTACGCGGTCGAGGATGTCATACTCCGGAAGGGAATCTGTATCCTTTTGGTTTTCCTTTAGTTCAGCACTCGGAGGTCGTTGTATTACCGTAGCGGGGATAACTCCGTGATGGACCTTATTTACATACTCAGCCAATTGATAAACCATTGTCTTGGGCACGTCTTTCAAAACCGCAAAGCCACCCGCTGTGTCACCATACAGGGTGGCATATCCGACAGCGGTTTCGCTCTTGTTGCTGGTGGTCAAAACAAGATAACCGTATCGGTTGCTCAAAGACATAAGTATACATCCTCGAATTCTTGCCTGCAGATTTTCATAGGCTATACCCGTTTTGTCCCATCCCGGCATTTTTGTCAGCAGCTTCGTTAAATTGCTCCAGCGTTGCCTTGATTGGCAAAACGTGAAACTCAATATCAAGATTGTCTGCCAGTGTTTGTGCATCTCTGATAGTATCCGGACTGTTAAATTGTGACGGCATAGTTACGCCGACGACATTTTTTGCCCCCAGCGCACCTGCGGCAATTGCCGCCGTAAGAGATGAATCTATTCCACCACTGAGGCCGATTACAACTTTGGAAAAATTGTTCTTTCGTACGTAGTCTTTAACCCCAAGAATCAGTGCATTATAAACCTCGGCAATCTCGTCTCTCGTCCCTCGTCCCTCGTCTCTCGTCGACCGACGACCGACGACCGGCAACAGACGACAGACGTTCTCCGCTGCTACTAAATCTGCCAGCAGCATATCTTCTGCAAACGCCGCAGCTACGCAAACAACGTTGCCGGATGAATCCACAAACATGCTTCGGCCGTCAAAAACAAGTTCATCCTGACCGCCGACCAAATTGCAATAGGCAACGGCACAGTTAAAATGCTTTGCGCATTGGCGGAGAATTTCTTCACGCTGGCTGATTTTGCCTATGTGAAAGGGAGACGCGGATATATTTATGATTATGTCTATCCGTGGTATTTCTCCAAGGAAACTGTCCAGCCACTTCAGACGCCATATATCTTCACAGATTGCAAACACCACAGCCATATCTTTTATTGTGATTCGTACCGCTTCTGTCCCCGGGCGAAAATATCGCCTTTCGTCGAACACCCCATAATTAGGTAAAATGCTTTTTCGATAAATCCTCGCAATCTTGCCGCCTTGCAATACAGCAAGTGAATTGAAGCAGCCCTTGTCATTTATCTCTGCAAAACCAGCTACGACAGTAATCCCAGACTCCAGACCCCTGACCCCAGACCCCAAACGACTGGCCTTTTGTGCCAGGCGTTCCACCGCCAAGCGGTTGTCTTCCAGAAAATGTTTTTTAAACAACAGGTCTTCCGGAGGATAACCGCACACCGACATTTCGGGAAAAACCACAATGTCAGCACCTAAGTCGTACGCTTTGGCGCTTAGCTTTTCCATTTTCCCGATATTACCTTTGATATTACCGACCGACGCGTCAAATTGTGCCAGTGCTATTCGCATAAGAAACTGAAAACCTAAAACTAAAAACTCAAAACTGTGGTTTTAACCAGGCATCAATGGCGGCAGCTGCTTTGCGTCCGCTGTCGATGGCTCGAACAACCAATGAAGCCCCGTTAATTGTGTCGCCAGCAGCAAATACCCTTGATTCGCTTGTCTGGTAATTATCTACTGCCACATTGCCTGATTTATCAAGTTTCAAACCTAATTTTTTTATAAGCCCGTTATGTGTTGCGTGAAGAAACCCCATCGCCAAGAGCACTATGTCGGCCTCAAGAGTAAAATCGGAGCCTGCTAACTCTTTCAGTTTCCACGTCCCGTTTTCCTTTATCCACTTAACCTGGCAGCAATGCAGGCATGTTACGCGGGTTTCTACACCTGAGAATCTCTTGGTCATTACGCTCCATCGGCGCTGGCAGCCTTCTTCGTGAGAAGAAGATGTTCTCATAATTCGCGGCCACATAGGCCAGGGTGTATCCGGCGGTCTTGCTGGCGGCGGCTCCGGCAAAATCTCCAGCTGATAAATCTCTTTGGCACCCTCTCTGCGTGCTGTTCCTACACAGTCGCTTCCCGTATCACCGCCGCCTATTACAACCACAACTTTATTCTTTGCTGTAATGACCGAAGATTCGTCTACAGGTTCGCCGCAGCAGATTTTGTTTTGAGTCTTCAAATAATCCGTAGCAAACAGAATATTCTCATATCCTCGACCGGGTATTTCGAGGTCTCGTGGCGTTTCAGCACCCATTGTCAGGCAGATACAATCAAACATCTTTTCCAAATAACGAACCGATGTATCTTCCCCAGCGTTAACACCTGTCTGAAATTCCACACCTTCGCCTTTTAATTGTTCGAGGCGACGGTCGATTATATGTTTTTCAAGCTTAAATTCCGGAATACCATATCTCAACAGGCCTCCTATCTGCTCATCTTTTTCAAAGACTGTTACCTGATGGCCTGCTCGTGCCAGTTGCTGCGCGGCCGCCAGGCCGGCAGGGCCGGAGCCGACCACTGCGATTTTTCTACCTGTTTTCT
Organism: uncultured Phycisphaerales bacterium; assembly: GCA_963760535.1. Lineage (GTDB taxonomy): Bacteria > Planctomycetota > Phycisphaerae > Sedimentisphaerales > Anaerobacaceae > CAVXEF01. The sequence continues at coordinate 55,881 of CAVXEF010000026.1, read as the reverse complement.
GTTTGGCCGGTGCCGGCTTTATCCATCCTTCCTTAAATCCACGTTCGACAATCTGGAGCTCAATATGCCTGATAAGGACAGGTTCGTCATTAACGGAGAGCGTACACGCGGTTTCGCACGGTGCAGGACACACCCGGCCTGTAATTTCAGGAAAGTTGTTGTTCAAATGAAGTAATTCACAGGCCTGTTGCCATTTACCCTTGTACACCAGTTCATTTAGTTCCGGTATATTATTTTGCAGCGGACAACCGACACCGTGGCAAAACGGGATGCCGCAGTCCATACATCGTGCCGTCTGCTGGTGGATTTGCTCCGGCGTAAGCGGCAGGTCGAACTCGGCAAAATCATGTATTCTTTCCTCGACCGGCCGATGTCCAACTTCCTGACGCCCGTATTTTAGAAAACCTTTTATTTCACCCATGAAAACACCTCTTCTGTTGCCGGTATCGTCTCAGTATCTCGCTGCTGCTGGGCAGTTCGCATTTTCTCTAATGCCTTGCGGTAATCTATGGGGACAACCTTTACAAATTTGCCGACTATATCCAGCCACGCATCCAGAATACTTTGTGCACGTGCGCTGCCGGTCCATCTGAGATGCTGCTGGATAAGCTCATACAGCAGATTTTTGTCCTCTTCTTTCCAAACGCTTTCCAACTCGACCATATCAAGGTTACACATCGTATCAAATAGCTGTGCCTCGTCGAGCACATAAGCGAGGCCGCCGCTCATGCCCGCCGCGAAGTTACATCCGGTCTTCCCGAGGACCACAACCAATCCGCCTGTCATATACTCACAGCCATGGTCGCCGACGCCTTCGACAACGGCAGTTACCCCGCTGTTTCGCACACAAAATCTTTCACCAGCCACCCCATTGATAAAAACCTCACCGGATGTGGCACCATAAAGCACGGTATTGCCCACGATAATATTTTCGTGGCTCATAAACGGTGAACCTTCCGGCGTCCTGACAACAATTCGTCCCCCGGAAAGACCCTTGCCCAGATAGTCGTTGCTGTCACCGACCAGTTTCAAAGTCACGCCAGGCGCAAGAAAGGCACCGAAGCTTTGGCCCGCAGAGCCGTGCAGGGTAATTTCCAGCGTGTTATCGGGTAACCCTTTTTCGCCGTGTTTCTTTACTATTTTATTACTCAAAATCGCCCCAACTGTTCGGTCTGTGTTACGAATCGGCACTTCTATAACAGTATGTTTGGCCTGTTCAATCGCTGGTTTGGCTTTCTCGATGAGTTGCCAATCAAGATGGTCATTGAGTTTGTTTGCCTGTGGATTTACTGCTCTTGTCGCTTTCCCATCCAAGCCATCAGGCTGGTGGAAAATCGCGGAGAAATCCAGGCCTTTTGCCTTCCAGTGATTGATTGCGGTGCTGGTCTTCAGTCTGTCTACTCTGCCAACCATATCTTCAAATTTTCTGAAGCCGAGCTGTGACATAATCTGTCGTACTTCCTCAGCCACAAAATACATAAATCTTTCAACATACTCGGGTTTTCCTGCAAATCGCATTCGCAGCTGCGGGTCCTGGGTGCCGATTCCAAAAGGACAAGCCCCTTCGTGGCACTTGCGAAGTAGTGTGCAGCCAAGCGCTACCAGAGCAGCCGTGCCGAAGCCAAATCTATCAGCTCCCAGCAATGCAGCAACAACGACGTCTCTTCCGGTCTTGATTTGGCCGTCTACCTGAACCCGGATACGGCCCCTTAAGTTGTTCATCACCAGAACCTGCTGGGTCTCAGCCAGACCAAGTTCCCAGGGACAGCCGGTGTGTTTTATTGAGGACAGAGGACTGGCACCGGTTCCGCCATCGTGCCCGCTGATAAGCACTTCATCTGCATTCCCCTTGGCGACACCGGCTGCAATCGCACCAACTCCAACTTCGGCAACAAGCTTAACCGAAACTTTTGCCTCCGGGTTACTGCACTTGAGGTCATATATAAGCTGTGCCAGGTCCTCAATCGAATATATATCATGATGAGGCGGAGGCGATATCAGAGTTACTCCGATAGTCGAATGTCGGAGTCTGGCGATTTCTTCTGTAACTTTATGACCCGGCAGCTGCCCGCCTTCACCGGGTTTAGCACCCTGGGCTATTTTTATTTGAAGCTCTTTTGCATGTGCAAGGTAATTCAGTGTGACGCCAAACCGTCCGCTGGCAACCTGCTTAATAGCGCAATTTTTTGAATCGCTGTAAAGTTCAGGCTCATAGCGACAAGGGTCTTCGCCGCCTTCGCCGGTATTGCTCATCGCACCTATGCGGTTCATAGCAATAGCCAGGCACTCGTGTGCTTCTTTACTAATTGAACCATGACTCATTGCACCTGTGCAGAATCTCTTGATGATTTCACCGGCAGGTTCGACCTGCTCAAGCGGTATTGTTTCACCGTCAATAAATTCAAAAAGCCCGCGCAAAGTATACAGATTTTTGGTCTGCTGATTTACCGCATTTGCATAATCTTCATACGCCTGCCGGTCTGCAAATTTGACGGCGTGCTGCAGGCGTGCTACGGTTGTGGGATTCCAAAGATGCCGTTCGCTGTTGTGTCTGAAATGATATTCGCCACCAAAGTTTAGCTCAAGCGCCCCTGTGGGGCGCTGCTGAAAAGCCGCCTTGTGGCGTGCAACCGCCTCCTGAGCAACTTCCGCCAGGCCAATCCCGCCAATTCGTGAACTTGTTCCGGTAAAGTACTCATCCACGAAAGAGCGATTTAATCCAATAGCTTCAAACAGTTGAGCCCCTGTGTAACTCCTCAGCGTTGATATTCCCATCTTGCTTATTGTTTTCAAAATGCCTTTCTTAACTGCGGCGATATAATTGTCTGCTATTTGAGAAGGCTCCATATCCGCAGGTAACTCATCTTCTCGATGGAGATAGTTAAGTGTCTCAAATGCCAAATAGGGGTTTATCGCATTGGCGCCGAAACCGCATAAAAGGCAAAAATGCATTACCTCACGCGGCTCGCCACTTTCAACAATCAAACCCGCCTCACCCCGCAGGCCTCGATTAAGCAGGCCGTTATGAACCGCCGCTGTCGCTAAAAGCGATGGAATTGGAGCTTTTGTCTGTGAAACCTCTCTATCGCTGATTATTATCAGTGAAGCCCCTTTCTTGATGGCTTGCTCGGCGGCATCAACCAATCCACTCAACGCCTGTTTCAGACCTTGCGAAATATTAGCAGCGCTGACATCAAAAACAGATGAGATACTGACAACTTTAAGGTCTTGTCTTTTTATCGTGCGCAACCGCTGAATATCTTCATTGGCCAAAATCGGGTGAGGCAGTTTAAGCTGACGGCAATGCTCAGGCGTCTCTTCCAAAATGTTTAATTTTCTGCCTACGAAGTTCATCAGGCTCATAACTAATCCTTCGCGCAGAGGGTCTATAGCCGGATTTGTCACCTGGGCAAAAAGCTGCTTGAAATAGTTAAATAAAAGCTTTGGCCCGTCGGAAAGCACCGCTAACGGCGTGTCATTTCCCATTGAACCTACGGGTTCCTGACCGTTTAAGGCCATCGGAAGCAGAATCATCTTCAGCTCTTCACGAGTGTAGTCGAACAATCGCAGTTTCTGAACTAATGTTTCAGGGTCGGTTTGCACCAATTTTGGCGTATCAAATAAGCCGCGAAGCTCAATCCTGTTTTCATCCAGCCATCTTCGATAAGGTTTTTGACGGGCAATCTTGCTTTTTATCTCGTTGTCGGAGATTATTCGTCCTTCAACGGTGTCAACAAGAAACATATGACCGGGCCGCAGGCGCCCTTTCTGCCGGATTTTTTCCGGTGGAAATTGAACGACACCGGTCTCACTGGCCATAATGACCAAATCATCACTTGTTACAAGATACCGGCAGGGCCTGAGACCATTGCGGTCAAGTGTTCCGCCGACAATTCGCCCATCAGTAAAAACGATTGCGGCAGGTCCGTCCCAGGGCTCCATTATGGCCGCGTGATACTCATAAAATGCGCGCTTATCCGTACTGATATGATATTTGGCGCCGAACGCTTCGGGTATCATCATCATCATTGAATGGGGTAAGCTTCTGCCCGCACGAACAAGCAGTTCGAGCACGTTGTCAAAACACGCAGAGTCGCTTCCCTGCGGGGTCAGAATCGGCAGCAGGTCGTCAATGCTGTTACCAAACGCTTCACTGGACATCTTCATCTGGCGGGCCTGCATCCAGTTGCGATTGCCGCTGAGTGTGTTTATCTCCCCATTATGAGCGATACACCGCAGCGGCTGGGCAAGCCGCCAGTTCGGAAATGTATTGGTGCTGTACCGCTGATGCACTATCGCCAGAGCTGAGATGACCCGCTCGTCTGCAAGGTCGGGATAATAGGCAAACAACTGCCATGCCATAAACATACCTTTGTAGCAGATGGTTCTGCAGGAAAGCGATCGGCACATAGAAATCTTCGCCTTCCTGCCCAAACCTTTTTCTGACAAGTTTTTCAGCTTGTTTCCGTGCTAAATACAATCCCCGTTCCAGCAACTCATCTTCGAGTCCTGAGCCGTCAACGAAAATCTGTTTTATAGTGGGTTCCGCCTGCAAAGCTATTTGCCCCAGACAATCATTTGACGTTGGCACATCTCGCCAGCCGAGCACTTTCAAACCGTAATGGCTAATCGAGTCCTCTAAGATTTGGTCGCACTTCCTGCGGAGCTCTTTATTCTGTGGGCCAAATACCATTCCCACCCCATATTGGCACAGACCGGGCAGGGAAAAGCCTAAGCGTTCACACTCATCCTGCAGGAACTCGTGGGGGATTTGAAACAAAATGCCCGCCCCGTCTCCTGTAACCTCGTCAGCCCCTGCTGCTCCGCGGTGACGCAAGTTCAGGAGAGTCTCTTTGCTGTATTCAATGATAGAATGGTCGCGCCGGCCGCTGATTTTTACAACGGCTCCTATTCCGCAGCCGTCGTGCTCCCATCGGCTTTCATATAAACCCTGATTTTCAGGTATTCGTTGCACTTTCTCTGACTACCTTCTCAACTGTCATAATATAGGTGAAACTCATACGGATGCGGCCGCAGTGCCATCTCGTCCAATTCTTTTTCCCGTTTCCACTGAATCCACGTCTCGATAAGGTCTTCGGTAAAGACGTCGCCGACGGTGAGAAACGCATGGTCCTTCTCGAGCGCATCAATCGCCTCTGCGAGGGAGCCGGGTGCCTGTTTGGTATTGGCCAGCTCTTTCTTGGACAGCTCGTACACGTCCACATCCAGCGGTTTGCCGGGGTCGAGCTTGCGTTTGACGCCATCGTTGGCAGCCATGAGCATCGCGGCGAAAGTAAGGTAGCCGTTGCAGCTCGGGTCTGGGCAACGGAATTCGACTCGTTTAGAATTCGGACTCGGTGAGTACATCGGGATGCGGCAGGCGGCCGACCGGTTACGTGCGGACATACACAGGTTCACCGGCGCCTCGAAACCTGGCACGAGCCGGCGGTATGAGTTCGTGGTTGGCGCGGCGAAAGCCAGGATGGCCGGCGCATGGGTGATGAGCCCGGCAATTGCATGTATGGCGAGATCGGAGAGCCCGGCATATCCTTTGCCGGCGAACAGGTTGACGCCCTTCTTCCAGAGCGAGAAGTGCGTGTGCATACCGCTACCATTGTCCTGGAATATCGGCTTGGGCATAAACGTTGCCGTTTTACCGTGGCGCTTGGCCACGTTCCTGACGATGTACTTATACCACATAAGCTGGTCGGCCATCTTGACCAGTGGTGAGAAAAGCATGTCGATTTCGGCTTGCCCCCCGGAGGCAACTTCATGATGGTGTTTCTCGACCACAATCCCAATCTTCTGCATTTCCTCGACCATTTCGGACCGGATATCCTGTTGGGTGTCGGTCGGGCTCACTGGGAAATAACCGCCTTTGTACGACGGTTTGTATCCAAGATTGGGTTCTTCGAAACGGGCGGTGTTCCAGGACCCTTCCGCCGAATCGATGACATACATTCCGGTATGCTGGTTCTGTTCGTAACGAACTTCGTCGAAGATAAAGAATTCCGGCTCCGGGCCGAAATACGCGGTATCCGCCAGCCCGGTCTTTTTCGCGAATTCGGCCGCCTTGCGGGCGACATAGCGCGGGTCGCGATTATATTCTTCACGTGTGATGGGGTCGATGATGTCCGTAATGACGCTCACCGTAGGTTTTTCGAAAAACGGGTCCATTACGACGGTGCTGAGGTCCGGAACCGCCATCATGTCGGACTGGTGAATCGGCTTCCAGCCGCGGATTGAGGAACCGTCGAAACCGAGACCTTCCTTCAAGGTATTTTCGTCCAAGTACTCCACTGGGAACGTGCAGTGCTGCCACGTGCCAAGGAGGTCGACGAATTTCAGGTCCGCCATCTTTGCGTTGTTCTTCTTTGCGAATTCAAAAAACTCTTTCGGTGTCATTGAGTTTCTCCTTCTTATAGACATTTTTTCGTTTTTGTTGATACCTGCCTTACTGCTGCAACATCTTATACAGAATTGCAGAAAGTTACAAAATAAAAGAAGGGGCAAGCCAAAAGGACTTACCTTCCTTAACAAGAGCCTCTGTTCAACCTATTGCCTCGCCGCCTCTTTCTCCTGTCCTGATACGGATGCATTCCGGCAGGTCCAGTACAAATATCTTGCCATCGCCGATTTGCCCCGTCTTTGCACCTTCGATGATTGCCTGTATCGTCGGCTCCACAAAGCTCTCGTTGACGGCTATCTCTAATTTCATCTTCCTCAGAAGACTACCCTTTTCTTTGTGGCCTCGGTAAACCTCAGCTATACCCTTCTGTCGGCCTCGGCCAACAACATCTGATACTGTTACAAGGTGAATCTCTTTTTCCGTCAATCTTTTGAGCACCTCGTCCAGACGGTCCGGCTGAATAATAGCTATTACATATTTCATTTGCCTTGTCCTTTCTCGCTTAATCAATCAATGTATACGCCGCTTCCCGATGCTGCGTCAAATCCAGGCCCACTCGCTCCTCGTGCTCACTTACCCGCAGCTTCATTACCGCATCCACCAGCTTCAGCAGCACGATTCCGACTACGAATGAATACACTAATGTGACAATAACCGCCTTAACCTGAATCCACAATTGTGCCGGATTACCGTACAACAAACCATTTGCCCCATCCGGGTTAATTGTCTTTGTGGCCCATATACCTGTTGCAATCACGCCCCAGATGCCTCCGATTCCATGCACGCCAAAGGCATCTAATGAATCATCATAACCCAGCACCCCTTTAAGATATGTAACTGCCAGCCACGGAAATACACCTGCTCCTATACCTATCCATATTGCCCGCCGCAGGCGTAACGAATCCGGATGCTGGGGTAATGGCTGCCAGGCCGGCCACTGCACCGGTAATCATACCTAATGTCGTTGGCTTTTTGTACTTGAGCCAGTCGAGCATAGCCCACGTTGCACCGGCAACGGCACCGGCTATGTGTGTTACGGTGAACGCATTGCCTGCCAGAGCCCGACGCCTTCAAGGCACTGCCGGCGTTGAAGCCGAACCATCCAAACCATAATAGAGCCGCACCCAACACGGCAAACGGCAAATTGTGCGGAGGAGAAATACTGCACGGATAACCCTGTCGCTTCCTTAATATCAGTGCTGCCGCCAAAGCTGTCATCCCGGCGTTTATATGAACGACAGCTCCACCGGCAAAATCTAACGCTCCCATCTTTCTCAAAAAACCTCCAACACCCCATACCCAGTGTGCTATCGGGTCATACACAAAAGTCGCCCACAACAGCATAAAAATACAAAACGCATGAGAATTTCATCCGTTCCGCGAATGCGCCTATGATTAACGCCGGCGTTATCACTGCAAACATCATCTGGAACATCATAAATACTTCGTGCGGCACTGTCGCTGCATAGTCGGGATTCGGGTTCATTCCTACGCTTTTCAGGAAGAACCATTCCAGCCCGCCGATTACAGAACCCTTATCCGGCCCGAACGATAAACTGTACCCGCATACTATCCATTGAATACTTATTATGCACAGAACCATAAAGCACTGCATAAGTACCGACAGCATATTTTTTCGCCGAACCAGCCCCCCGTAGAAAAACGCCAGCCCGGGTGTCATGAGCATCACTAATGCGGTTGATATCAGCAGCCAACTGGTATCCCCGGAGTCTATAGCTGCCTTCGCCGGCGCAGTCGTTCCTCCCTCGCCTGCAAATGCTGCCTGACACATCAGAACTGACCCCAAAATCACAGCCGGAAACAACCGTTTAATCTTCACTAATGGTTCTGTTTGTATTTGCGTCATTTGTTTCTCCTAACTTTTAACGTTATCATTCATTTCTGTAATAGCGGCTTTGGGTACTCAAAAGGAAGTCGACACCCCGACACCAAACCAAAGATTGTCGCTTCTTTCCGTACCCTTGCGGATATGGCCCGCTGAAAAACGCTCTTGTTGTTGATGTTCTGACCCCGCCAGATGTACTTGCTCTGGAAATCAGATGTTAAATTGAGACCTATCTTTTCACTTTCGCTACCAAAAATACTGTCCGCAGAACATGCCAGCGCACCCAAAGCTAAAACTAACATCTTTTCTTCTTTTTTCAACGGCGTTACCTTTCTGAATCACTTGATATGCCTACTTTTTAAGCAATATGCGTACCAGAACAGACGACTATATTGTAAGTGCTTATTGCAAAAAGAGATATGTTTTAAATTGGAGCAGCCAATAACTTAAAAAGTGTAACAAATTTGTAATCTATTTAAGAAGGGTAACATTTGTGTCTCATTCTTTAGAAGACACCGAGGGAAAGGGTGTACTGGTTCAATAAAAAATATTTAAGAAAAAACGCATCATATCTTTCTATAATTAAAGTACTTACGAAACCTAATCCAAAAGCTATGGGTTTTTTAATGAAAAATTATATCGCCATCTCTTGCAGAGTATGTTACAATTATGTCGTATCAGAATTGGAAGGATTTTCTTAAAATGGCCAAGAAAACGACACTTTGGCAAAATAACGTAGTATATACCTCACATCAGGTCCAGCAGCTTGAAAGCCTTTATAAGGTTAGTCAAATACTGGCCGCAGGGGCACGTGGGCAGGAGAACCTTGCCAGGGTTTTGGAGGTGCTGGACAATGAGCTTGGTCTCAATAGAGGTACAATCACGCTTCTTGCACCTGACGGCAATGAGATTAGGATTGAAGCGGCTCACAATCTCTCGCAGGAACAGAGTCGAAAAATTACGTATCGAATAGGAGAGGGTGTAACTGGTAAGGTAATGCAAACCGGCAAGGCAATGATTGTCCCGAAAGTTTCTCAGGAACCGCTTTTTTTGAATCGGTTTGAAAGATGGAATGTTACAAAGCAGGATTTAAGCTTTATTTGTGTACCGATTTCAATTGGCAATGATGTAATTGGGACAATTTCGGTTGATAGACCTTATGATGAAGACAACATCGCTCGATGAGGAAATGCGGGTATTAAGCATCGTTGCAAGTATGATTGCAAACGATTTGAGGACCAGGCGGGAAGCTGCTATTGAGCGTCAACAGCTCGAAGACGAAAATCTGCGATTACGTCATGAGCTGGAAGACAAGTTTCGCCCCGAAAATATAATAGGCAATTCCAATACTATGCGTGATGTGTATCACCAGATTCACCAGGTCGCCGGCAGCGATACGACGGTTCTTATACGTGGTGAATCGGGTACCGGCAAAGAATTGGTCGCCCATGCCATTCACTTCTCCAGTTCCAGAGCAAAAGGGACTTTTGTAAAAGTCAACTGTGCTGCCCTGAATGAGAACCTTCTCGAGAGCGAGTTGTTCGGTCATGAAAAAGGGGCTTTTACCGGAGCGATACAAAGTCGCAAAGGTCGGCTTGAAGAGGCAAACAATGGCACCATATTTCTCGACGAAATAGGTGACTTCTCTTCCGCTACCCAGGTAAAGCTTCTTCGAGTTCTTCAGGAAAAGGAATTTGAACGCGTCGGCAGCAACCGCACCTTAAGGACAAACGCAAGGATTATTACAGCTACAAGCCGAGACTTAGAGAAATGTGTTGACCAGGGAAGTTTCAGGCAGGACCTTTACTATCGTATAAACGTGTTTCCTGTCTTCTTGCCGCCTCTGCGCCAGCGAAAGGATGACATCCTGCTATTGGCTGATTTCTTCGTTGAGCGGTATTCCAGGAAAATGGGCAAAGACATTAGACGCATCAGTACACCTGCGATTAATATGATGGTGTCATATCACTGGCCGGGTAACGTCCGTGAGCTTGAAAACTGTATCGAAAGAGCAGTGCTTTTAAGCAGCGACGGAGTTATTCATGGACATCACCTGCCGCCAACGCTTCAGACCTCGGACGCATCCGGCACAATCGGCACAGGTTCATTGGAGGAAAGAACCAATTTGTTTGAACGAGATCTGATTGTTGATGCGCTCAAACGTAACGATGGGAATCTGGCGGCAATAGCTCGAGATTTAAAAACCACCGCAAGGATTATACGATATAAAGTCAACGAATTAGGTATCGACTATAAGCGATACCGTAAAAAAAGAGATTGATTATGGCAGCATGGGCAAGTACAGGCCTTAAAGGTTTGGACAAGATTTGTGTATAACGACGCAGGATTTTCAGGTGCATATCGATTCGTATCAATTCGGCAGAATAATTATTAACGGAGTGAATTACAACAGTGATTGCTTAATTGTGGGCGGCGCTGTCCGTTCCGGCTGGTGGAGAAAAGAGGGCCATTCGTTGTCTGCTGAAGATTTGAAGGCTGTCTTCGCAGCCAGGCCTTCGGTGCTGGTTGTCGGCTGCGGTGCGTCGGGGCTGATGGAAGTGCCCGAACAAACGCGGCAGGTTCTGCAGGAAAAAGGTATCCAGCTTGAGACGATGAATACCGCCGGTGCCGTCCAGCGGTTTAATGAATTGTCTGCACAGGGTGCCAATGTTGCCGCCGCCTTGCATTTGACGTGCTGAGTGCCGAATTGGCACAGCCTGCAGAAAAAAATGGGCATCTATTGTCATTTCTTTGACTTGGCTTCGTTCTTTTCTACCTCGCCGGTCATAGGCACAAACCGGACCGGCATAACGTTCTCTTTGTGCAGATTGCCTTTTTGGTCCTTGATTATCAACACAAGATACTGAAGTCCGAGGCGGTCTTCCACGGGCAGAATCATTCTGCCGCCCGGCTTTAGCTGCTCCAATAAAGGCGGAGGTATTTGCCCAGCCGCCGCTGTGCCGATGATGGCGTCGAATGGGGCTTTTTCTTTCCAGCCGAAATAGCCGTCGCCGGCCTTGACCGATACGTTTCTGTAGCCGAGCTCCTTCAATCGCTTCTCGGCGGACTCGGCGAGCTCCTTGATAATTTCGATTGTATAGACCTCAGCGGCAATCTCGGCGCAGACCGCAGCCTGGTACCCTGAGCCGGTGCCAATCTCCAATACTTTGGAATTGGGTTTCAGCGCCAGAGCCTCCGTCATAAATGCTACAATGTATGGCTGGCTTATGGTCTGGTCATAACCTATCGGAAGCGGGCAGTCATCGTATGCCTGGTGCAGCTCGTCGGCTCTGACAAAAGCGTGTCGCGGCACGGTCTGCATTGCGGATAGAACGTTCGGGTCGCGGACGCCGCGTCTTTCGATTTGTCTTTGGACCATTTTCTGACGCTGCTCATAGAACTGGCTAAAGGCAGGATGTTCGTGCGTCGGGGATAGCAGTTTTTTGTCTTTTTGGTTTGGGTCATTGGCGTTAGTTGCAGCCTGATTGGGCTCAGCTTTTTTTGATTCCGCAGCAAAAATAAACGAGAGGAACGCTGAAACCATCAGTATAGACACGCCCGCATATACCCATTTAATAGGGACCTTTGCTCATAACATCCCTCCGGGATAATCCAAAGGCTGCGTTGGGAGCATCGGTCATTATAACAAATGTCAGCTAAACGTCAAATCCGAGCCGTCAACTCGAAAAAACTGCTGTCACAGATGCAAAACTTTTGCAAAGAACCCTCTTGCAAAGCCGATAATAAACTTTATAATCGATTTGCGAAAACGCGGGTGTAGCTCAGTGGTAGAGCGTCACGTTGCCAACGTGAATGTCGTGAGTTCGAATCTCATCACCCGCTCTGTGAGTTCATAGTTTATTGTTGGGGGTTCATCGACAACAAACTATGAACAATGAACAATGAACAACGAACTATGAACAAACTATAGTATCGGTGAGTTACCGGCTAAGCGATAGTTTGGCGTTGGTCGCCGATGCGTTTCGCAATCACGAAAATCTGGCTAAGGGAAAAATAAGTTGCCCCGACGCCATTTTTGTTTATTATCTTAAGTGGATAAGGTGAAGTTGTGCGGGAGTACGAGAATGGCTGAGGAACAGCAAACCACGGAGCTGAAAAACACAGTAACAATCGAAGAGGCAGGGCCTTGTAAGAAGCGGGTCTCTGTAGAAATCCCGGAAGAGACGGTAAAAAAAGCCGTGGACGAGCAGTATGAGACTTTGCGTAAGGATGCTTTGGTGCCTGGCTTTAGAAAAGGACGGGCGCCGCGGCGGCTCCTGGAAAAGCGATTCGGCAAAGAAACGTCAGAGCAAATCAAATTGAAATTGTTGGCTGACGCCAGCGACTCAGCCATCAAGGATAATAAACTCGATACGCTTCGTGAGCCGAACATCGATTTCGAGAAGGTAACACTGCCTGAGAGCGGGCCGTTGAAATTTGATTTTGAGGTGGAGGTTCGGCCGGGGTTCGAGCTGCCGCAGCTAAAGGGCATCGCTGTTGAAAAGAAAAAGTTTGAAGTTACCGATGAGCAAATCGACAGGGAAATAGAGCAACTGCGAAAATACGCTGGTCTATGGTCACCGCGTCAGGAGGGCGAGACTGTTGAGCTTGACGACCAGGTAGTAGCTGACGTGGTTCTAAAAGCCCAGGACGCCGAGCAGGAGCAAAAGCTTGACAATGTCGAGATATACGTGAGGCAAAACGGCTTTGTCGGTGCAATTCCCGTGGAGAAGCTCGATGAGCTTCTGGTCGGTGCAAAGGCAGAAGAGATAAAGAAAATCACGGTGGAGGTCCCAAAGACGTACTTCCGGCAGGAGTATCGCGGCAAAAAGGTGGATATTGAAATTGCCATCAAGGATATTAAATGGCTCAAACCCGCTGAGCTTAACGAGGACTTCCTCAAAAGATTCGGCGTCGAGAACGAAAACCAGTTGCGGGAGAAACTTCGGGACGGCCTGCAGAGTCGATTGGAACAGCAAGTGCAGGCTGATATGGCCGAGCAGATTTACAAGTATATGCTCGACAATACCAGTTTCGACCTGCCGACGGACATCGTTGCAGAGCAATCGGCGACACTTCTGCAGAGACAGTATATCAATCTGCTGCAGAGAGGTTTGACACGTGAGCAGATAGAAGAGCATATGGAGCAGCTTCGGGCAGGCAGTGACCGACAGGCCGCCGAGCAGCTCAAGACGTTCTTTATAATGGATAAAGTGGCTGATAAACTTGAGGTCGAGGTAAGTGAAGAGGAGATTAACGGCTATATCGCCCAGTTGGCAGTTCAGCGCAGCCAGCGGCCGGAAAGAATGCGGGAACAAATGGTGCGCGACGGCTCATTGGCTCAGCTCAGACTCCAGGTGCGGGAAAATAAATGTATCGCCAAACTGCTCGAATCGGCGAAGATAACGGAAGTCGAGCCGGAAAAGAAACCAAAGAAGACCTGCACGAAAGCAGTCAAGAAAACGCCGACGGGCGAGAAGAAACAGCCTAAAAAACACAAAGCAGCAGCAAAAAAGAAAACCGGCAAATAGTGTAACTTGTAATCTGTGAACCACTGACAAAGGAGTGGCAGATGCTTATCGAAAAGCCCGCAAGAGAGGTTATGAAGAATCTTGAGATTTTTAATCAGTATGGACAATACCAGCGTTATCGGCAGATGAGCCTTGACGATATGCTGCTGGAGAACCGAATTGTTTTTCTGATAGGCGAGATATCGTACGCCAGGGCCGCTGAGGTCATTATGAAGATGCTGTACCTGGATAATCTCAAACGTGCCACTGAAATCAGTCTTTACATCAATTCGCCGGGCGGCACCGTGGACGACACGATGGCGATTTACGATACAATTCGTTTTGTCAGTGCTCCGGTGGCGACATATTGTATCGGCAGAGCACAGTCGGGAGCAGCGGTAATACTGGCAGCAGGTACAAAAGGAAAGCGCTACGCACTGCCGCACGCCAAGGTTATGCTTCATCAGCCGTGGGGCGGCGTTACCGGCCAGGCCGCGGATATCAAAATACAGGCTGAAGAAGTTCTCAAGGCCAAGACAATGATAAACGAAATCCTTTCAAGACATACCGGCCAGCCGATAGATAAAATCGCCGCTGAGACCGAAAGAGACAGGTATATGACCGCTGAAGAGGCAAAGGAATACGGCCTTATCGATGAAGTGCTGCACGAAGAAGATGAAAAGAAGGAAAAAAGTAAATAAACGAATGCGATAATGGTTTTACGCAGTACAGGATGAATTATGATAGTTAATCAGAATTTGGTGCCGATAGTGATTGAAAAAAGCGGTCGAACCGAGCGAGCGTACGATATTTATTCGAGGCTGCTCAAGGATAGAATCATCTTTCTTGGCGGGCCGACCGATGATGCAACCGCAAATTTAATCATTGCGCAGATGCTGTTTTTAAGCAACGAAGATACCAAGACGGATATCCATTTTTATATCAATTCGCCGGGCGGCTCGATCACAGCGGGTCTTGCGATTTACGATACGATGCAGTTTTTACGATGCGATGTCGCAACGTATTGCGTAGGGCAGGCGGCGAGTATGGCGGCGCTGCTGCTGGCCGGCGGAAAAAGCGGAAAACGATTTCTCCTGGCTAACAGCAGGATGCTTCTGCATCAGCCGGAAATTGCAGGAATACTCGAAGGCTCCGCCACCGACCTGGACATCGAAGCGAAGGAAATACTTCGGCTGCGCAGCAGGCTCTACGAGATATTGGCCAAACATACCGGCCAAAGTGCCGAAAAAATTGAGAAGGACTGCGACCGAAACCTCTGGCTGGAAGCAAAAGATGCTATAAGTTACGGCCTGGCCGACAGGGTGCTGCAGAAAGCGCCGGAAATCGTTAGAGACAGGGATAAGGAGCAGTAATGTATAAGTGCATTGGTCATCCGTCATCCGTCGTCCGTCGTCCGTCATCCGTCTTCCGTCTTCTGTCGTCCGCCTTCTTGTGCACTTTTGCACTTGTGCTCTTATTTGCCGCAGGCTGTGGAGATAGCGGAAAACTTACGCCGGCGGAGCAAATCCGGGCATTAAAGCGGGAAAACAGGCAGCTCCAGAATCAGCTTCAGCAGGCCGATTCGCAGAACCAGCAATTAAAAAAACAGGTACAGGTCATTTCGGGTCTTCCGCAGGACAAATTCGACAGTCTCTACGACCTGAAAGAAATCAAACTTACCAGATATACCAACCTCTACGATAAGGATAAAGACGGCAGAAAGGAAAAGTTAATCGTTTACGTACAGCCTGTCGATGCCGAGGACAACAAGGTAAAAGCCGGCGGCGACTGTTGATGTGCAGCTTTGGGACCTCAGCAAAGAAGGCGACAAGTCGATGCTGGCCAAGTGGCACGTCAAGCCGGATGAGTTGAAAAAGCTCTGGTTTGACACTGTTCTAACCTCCAATTACAGGTTGGCTTTCGACGTAAACGATATAGTCAAGAGCTTCGACAAGCCCTTAACGGTGAAGGTTACCTTTACCGATTATCTCTCCGGCAAAGTCTTCGAAGAGCAAAAGATAATAAAGCCGTAATCAGGTCCCGCTTGCAATTCGGCTTTTGTGCGCTAAAATGATGATGTGGAAAAACTGCTTAATAAAATTGTATGCGGCGATTGTATAGAAGTTCTGGGCAAAGTTCGAAAGCCATTTGCGGATTTGATATTTGCTGACCCGCCTTTCAATATCGGCTACAAGTACGATAAGTACAACGACAGGCAAAAACGCGAAAACTATATCGCCTGGACAAAAGACTGGGTGGGCGTCTGCAAAAAGGTCTTAAAACCCCACGGCTCATTTTATATTGCCATAGGCGATGATTACGCCGCGAACGTCAAAATCATAGCGGACGAATTAGGACTTTTTATGCGCAACTGGATAATATGGCATTACACCTTCGGCCAGCAGACGAAAAATAAATTTGCCCGCGCACACACCCATATTTTTTACTTCGTAAATGACAGGAAAAATTTTACCTTTAACGAACACGCCGTTCGGGTTCCGTCCGACCGGCAGCTAATTTACAACGATAGGCGCGCTAATCCAAAAGGCAAAATGCCGGATGATGTCTGGGGCGAGTTCTCTCGCGTATGTGGGACATTCAAAGAACGCACCGGCTGGCATCCCTGCCAGATGCCTGAAGATATCCTAAAAAGAATCATAGCGGCAAGCTCAAAGCCAGGCGACTGCGTCCTTGACCCTTTCAGCGGCTCAGGAACTACCGCAGCAGCAGCTTATCAATTGGGCAGAAATTATGTTGGTATAGAAATCTCTCAAAAGTATGTTGAAAATTCGAGGCAGCGTCTGGCTGAATTAAAAGAAAAAAGCTGCGGTAGTTTGTCCTTTAACCCCGCTGAACTTAGTGAACTAAGACGGCTTATCAGTGAGATGGAAATGCCCATCAGGGAGATTACCGATGACAGAAATCTTCTCGAACTTTTCGCAAAACAGTTCAGCTTGAGAATGAATAACCATAAGCAATATAGCGAGGAGAGAATAGCAGCAGCTTTGGGAGATTTAGCCGGTTGAAAATCGCACAGGTGAAAAACTTTTGCTATGCAGTCTGGCATTCGTTGCCACGGCGGTACTGTTGACCGTAATTCAGCCGCCGATTAGTTTTTCTTGGCTGGCCTGGGTTGCGTGGGTGCCTTTTGTTCTCGTTTGCTCATCAAATGTGAAATTTAGACGATTGGCACTTATCGCATATCTTGTCTCACTTTGTTACTGGCTCGGCAATCTGTATTGGATAGCCCCGGTTACAGTTGTTGGCTGGTTTGCTTTCTGTTTGTACACCGCTGTGCTTTGGCCGATGCTGGCCTTTGGCCTGCAATACTGTCGGCTAAAAAAGATACCATTAGTTCTGGCGGTGCCGGTCCTGATTGTGGGCGTTGAGCGGCTGCAGGGCCTTTTTCTGGGCGGATTTCTCTGGCGACATCTCTCACACAGCCAGTACGCCAATATCACGCTCATCCAGATAGCTGACATATTCGGCGCAGCGGGCGTATCTTTTTTGATAGCGATGGTCAATGGACTGGTGGCTGAGTTGATACTCGATGTTAGATGCTGGAAAAATATTTTCAAAATCAGCAATCTTTTGAAAACTTGTCTGCCGTTCGTCTGGCGGATTGCCCTTGTGTGTGCAATGCTGATTGCTGCCGTTATGTATGGTCGATGGAGAGTAAGGCAATCGGATGAGACCGTAAAAGCAGGGCCTTTGGTCGGGTCTTTGCAGTCGAACATTCCGCAGTCGGTAAAGAGGACATTTCAGCAGTCCGACAGGTTATTTGCTGAGCTGATGGAAAAGAGCAAAGCTGCTGCTTCAGCCGGTGCCGAGTTAATTATCTGGCCGGAGACGATGGTGCAGGCACTGCTGGACCCGAAAATACTGGCACTTTTAGCTCCTTCGGAAGATGACCGACTTTTCGATGAGATTCTCCGTGAACATTCGAAAAATACCGCCTTTGTGCTTGTAGGTGCGTATGGCGGCACTCCGGAAATCGAGGAAGATGGGACGATTCATTTGGCCAAAAGGTATAATTCAGCGTTTCTGTACCGCCCTGATGGGCAACAGTATCCCGGACGGTATAACAAGATTCACCTGGTTCCTTTCGGAGAGTTTATTCCTTTTCGCAAAAAACTGCCGATACTTTTTAATCTGCTGATGAAGTTTACGCCTTATAATTATGATTACACACTTGACGCCGGCAGCGAGTACACTGTTTTTGAGATGACCGGCAAAACAACTCAGAGCCGTGGTTACAAATTCAGTGTAATGATTTGTTATGAAGACACCGTCCCTGCAATTGCCAGAGGATTTGCCCCGGATAAAAATGGGCAAAAGCAGATTGACTGGCTCGTTAATATAAGCAATGACGGCTGGTTCGTGAGGTTTAAGGATGACAAGGTCTTTGCGAGCACGGAGCTGGTGCAGCATATGGCTGTTTGTGTCTTCAGGGCTGTGGAGAACAGGCTCAGTGTCGTGCGGAGCGTCAATACCGGCATAAGCTGTCTGATTGACTCGGCAGGACGTGTCAGAAACGGCTTTGAAGCGGGTGACCTTCCGGCTCAGGCAGAGCAGCGCCGGGCTGTGGCGGGCTGGTTTGTCGACAGAGTGCCGATTGACAAAAGAACCACGTTTTTCAGCAGATACGGCCAATGGCTGGATTTTTGTTGTGCGATTGGTTTCGTTTGGGTCATAATAGTGCCGCTTTGGGAACGGTTTGTAAAGAAACTTAAAAGTTAATCCGCCGCACGTATGGCGGATTAAAGTTCAGAACGAAAAACTAATGAAAAAATTCCGCAGTTTTGCATTTTTAATTTTAGCTTTTGCATTTCTGCCGAGTTGCAATGAGCCTTCAAAGAGCAGGCTTGTATCGGCTGATAGCAGACTTGTTAACAGCCTTGTGCCTGAAGCCGCTCGAATTATTGAGGATGCCTTGGCTGACACCGACTCTTCCATCAGGGTCAATGCGATTGAGGTTGTGGCGGCAACGCGGCGAACTGAATTGATGCCGAAAGTCAAACGATTGTTAACTGATGAATTTGTGCCGGTCAGGTTCGCAGCGGCTTTGGCTGTCGGCGATATGCAGTATCGTTTTGCGAGAGAACAGATAAGTCAGCTTTTGAAAGACCGCGACGAAAATGTCAGAATTGCCGCCGCTTACGCGATGTATAGGCTTGGCTATCCAGCACCAATTGGCCGCCAGCGAAAGATACTGCCCACGAATGAGAACGGCATTCTCGATTCGGGTTCAATTGGTGCTGGACTCATTCGCAAGGCAATAATCAGCAAGGACCATACGGTTCGTGCCAACGCCGCCCTTATACTTGGCAAAAGCGGCCCCGCACCAATTGCACCAAAATCAATCTCCAGAACAGAAACTTTCCCTTCTGAACAATTGGTGCGGGGTCAGTTGGAACTGCTGGATTGGGCCTTAAGCGACAAAGATTCGGATGACAAAGTCAGGTTTCAGGTTGCCGAAGCGATGGCAATGCTCAGAGATGAAAGGGTATATCCGAAGCTGTGGACGATGCTGATAAGCGCGTATGCAGACGACAGAGTTATTGGTATAAGGGCGATGGGCGCGCTTGGGACGGAGCAGGCGAAGAACGCCCTGATTACAATGTTGGATGATAAGGTATTGGAGGTTCGGCTGGCGGCGGCAGAACAGCTCGGTGCGCTCGGCAGTTCCCAGGGAGAATTTGAGGTGCTTGATGTTTTCAGAAAAAATTCTCATACGAGGGAATGGACGCTGAAGGTGTTGAGCGATCTTCTATGTTCACGGCTCTGGCAATAGGTCAAATTCGGACGGCTGCCGTTACCGAATTTTTGCCAAAGCTGCTTAAAAATCAGTCCAAGCGGGTTCGTATCGCCGCTGCCAAGGCCGTTCTGCTGTGTGAGAATCCAGCACCAATTGGCCGCCAGTGAAAGATACTGCCCACGAACGAGAACGGCATTCTCAATTCGGGTTCAATTGGTGCTGGATGGCTGCTCGCCTTCGGCGAAGCCACGTCGGTTAGGGTTGATATTTTGTCCGGGACAATACAGTTTCACGAAAAATAGCGAATGGCAGCGCAAAAATAACTTGACCTGTCTGGGACTGGAAATTAGATTATTCGGTTGCATACTGTCATACGGCGCAGTATAATTCGTGGGTTAAGTGGTTCGGGTTTCATAGGTTTGACCTCATGACCAACCTGATTAAGCAAAGGAAGCTGATTTTGAACACACTTACAAAGATTCTGATAGTGCTGCTGACACTGTCTTCTATATTTCTTTGCGGTATTGTCGTAACCTACGTTGCCAACGCCGATAATTACAGGGGAAAGTACGCCGATATAAAATCCGACAGGGACGCCTCTGAAAAAAAATTAAAGGCCAAGACCGACGAGGCAAATAAGTATATCGGTGAAAAGCAGCAGCTTGAAGACAAACTTAGAAGTGAGATTGCCTCGCTTAAGGCGAAGATTGACAAGCTGGAAGGCGACATCGGGAATATTGATAGGGAAAGGGCGTCGCTGCTTGCTCAGGTGGAGAGCTGGACAAGTATAACGAAGGATTTCTACACAACCAACGATAAGCAGGGGACACTGTTGCAAAATACGCTCGATGAGCTCAAGCGTGTCCAGTCTGAAGAAATCAAACATCGCAAAGAGCTAAGTGAAACTACAGCACAGTTGGTTGAAAAAATGGCCATAATAGAGCAGTTGCAGACAGATAACAAGCGTCTGCTCGAAGAGAAGACCGAATTGCAGACCAAGTTGGATAATCTCCTTCGGCCGGCAGGTAAGACTGTTGTCGGCGCGGTGCCGGTAACGCCGCAGATATCGAAAGTTAGGCCTGCTGAACCCGCCACCGCGCAGATAAGCCTTAAAGGCTCGGTGACAGATGTTGATTTGGCGAATTCTCTGGTTGAAATATCTGTCGGCGCGGCGGATGGTGTAAAGGAAGGAATGAAGTTTTACGTTACCCGTGGTGAAGAGTTCATTTGTGATATTTTGATTTATGACGTCGAGGCCGAGAAAGCTGTTGGTTTGCTCGACTTGGTGAGCAAGCAGCCCAAGGTTGGTGATAGTGTTTCTACTAATTTATAACTGGTTAAATGGTAACTGGTTAAATGGTTACCATTCACCAATTACCAGTTACCAAAATGTGAGGCTGACGTATGAGTCCTGAGGGGCAGGGCCGTGGTGGAAAGGTGACGGCACCCAGTAATCTTTATACCGTCATTCTTGCCTTGGCGCTCGGTGCTGTGGCGGCTTCAGCCGCGTTCGTTGCCTATATGTGCTATTCTCAGTACAGTACAATCTTCAAAATTCCATAGCTTTACCCGCCACACGGATGGTGGGCAAGATTCACCATTGACAATTCCGATTTTTGGTTGTATAGCTGTATAAAAGTGGTCGGTGATAATCGAAGCGCCTCCGCCGAAGCTACGGTCGCTCCGCGAAGGCGGAAGGGAAGTCGAAGGTGTTGCTGGACACGATTTTAGGCTGGTTTAGCATGGATATGGGTATCGACCTGGGTACCTGTACGACCCTGGTCTGTGTCCGGGATAAAGGCATTGTCCTCAACGAGCCTTCCGTAGTAGCCGTCCGCAAAGGGACCAATATTGTGCTCAATAATGGTGAGGCTGTGGGTCTGGTCGCGCGGGAAATGCTTGGCAAAACGCCCGGCTCAATCAGCGCGATAAGGCCCCTTAAGGACGGTGTAATCAGCGACTTCGAGATTACCGAGAAGATGCTCAGTTATTTTATCAGGAAGGTTCATGGCAGAGGCAGTTTGATACGGCCGCGAGTTGTAATTGCTGTTCCGAGCGGCATAACGGCTGTCGAACGCCGGGCCGTCATCGACAGTGCCGAGCGGGCAGGGGCTCGCAAGGTCTATCTTGTTGATGAGCCAATGGCTGCCGGTATCGGTGCGGGGCTGCCGATAACCGAACCTACCGCCTCGATGATTGTCGATATCGGCGGCGGCACCACAGAAGTGGCCATAATGAGTCTCGCTGACATCGCCACGTGTGAATCGATACGTGTCGCTGGTGACGATATGGACGAGGCAATCATCAATCACCTCAAAAGAACATACAACCTGCTTATCGGCGAACCAAGAGCGGAAAAGGTCAAGATACAAATCGGCTCCGCTGCTCCGCTGGAAGAGGAACTGACGGTGGAGGTGGCGGGCAGGGACACTATATCAGGGCTGCCGAGGAAAATCGTCATAACAAGCGAGGAAATCCGGGAGGCCCTGCGTGAACCGATAGCTGCGATTATAGATGCGGTCACGCGGACACTCGAAAAGGCTGAGCCTGAGCTTGCTGCCGATTTGATTGACAACGGTATCCATATCTGTGGCGGCGGAGCGCTGCTGCGCGGGATGGATACGGTCCTGGCCAACGCAACTGGATTAAAAGTCGAAAGGGTCGAGGACCCCCTCAGCGCCGTCGCTCGCGGTACCAGTGTCTACCTCGAGAACCTGGAGCTTTGGAAGGACACAATGGACCATAGCGAATATGGATGGTAGTGAGCCTTTTCTCTTATGTGTGACATCTAAGCAACAACACGCAAATCATGGCAAGGAAGCAATTTAAAGTCTCCCGACGGATGTTGTTTACCTGGTTTATGTTGGGCGGACTCATTTTACTGTTTACCCCTCACAGTCTGACGAATAAGCTTCAGTTCGGCTTTGCTCGTATTTTTCGCTGGCCCCTGGGCTTCGGCAGAAGCGTTTCACTGGCAGCGCACCGCCAGCAGCCGCTCACAGACAAATCGACAGAGCAGCAGTATCAGAACTACATCGCTAACCTCGAAGAAGAGCTTTGGCAGGAACGTCAACAGGTTGAACAACTATCGGGATTGCGCAATAGACGCATATTTGAAGGCGCAAAATTGGTGGTTGCTGATGTGATTACAGCCGCGATTAACGACTCCAAAGGCGAACTTATTATCAACCGCGGCCGCAACGACGGCATAGCCAAAGGGCAATATATTCTCGGGCTTAATAATGTTATCGGGACCGTATCCGAGGCCGGTTCTCGAACGGCGAAGGTCAGGTTGTTTACCGACCCGGCTTCAAAAGTTGAAATCAAATTAGCGGAATCAAACATAAAGAGGATTATGCAGGGGGCCGGCAATAACTCAGCGAAGATACGGTTGCTTTCCAAAGAGCACAAAGTAAAAGTAGGTGATGGGGTCTTCGCTCAAAAAACCGCCGGCTTGCTCGATGGAGCGATGATTATAGGGAAAGTAACCGACTGCAAAACCGACAAAGAGCATCCCTTGCTGTGGGATATAACGGTCAAACCTTCGTGTAATACGCAAGCTCTGGAGAACGTGGCTGTTATCATAATGAATCCGCAGTAGTGGAAGGCCGACTGTTTTGTGCAGCAAAGAAGGTATCTGGGGAGGATATTCAGGTGCAGTGGTGGCTCCGTTTTGGTGTTTTTGTTCTGCTTGTTGCCGTTTTGCAGGCCAGCGCACTGGCGGGTTTGAATGTCAAGCCTGACCTGTTGCTGGTCCTTCTTGTGTTTTTTGCGATTTATTGCAGGACCACCGAGGCGATTATAACCTCTTTCGTAATAGGTTTTGCGGCTGATATCATCGGCTGTACGATGGGGCCTTATACAATCAGCTTCGGTTTGTTCGGCACTTTGCTTGCATATCTGCACCGTGCTGTCGCCATCAGGAAAATGCCTTATCAGTTTGCTGCGATATTCATTACGTCTCTTTTGGCCGGGACTTTGGCGCATCTTTTAACATTTCTGAAAGGTTCTGCGGTGGCAGACAGCATCGGCGGAACCGTTCTTTTTTGGACATCGCTGTACTCGGCGATAGTGGGGCCGTTTTTGTTCTTGCCCTCAGCTTGGTGGATGCATATAAATACACATCGTTTCAGCCATCAGTAATTCGCATCCTGTGGCAAGAAGTTACGATGTATAAGCAGGCGAATCAAAATCTTTGTTGGCGCAAGTGTCCTGTTTTTACTGATTCTTCTGCTCCGGCTGGTGCAGATGCAGCTATTGCCCAGCTCGTCCGTTCAGGACGAAATAGCACAATTGAAACTCAGTGGCGGCCGGTCTCGACAGTTAAAAACCGTCAGAGGCAGAATATTCGACAATAAAGGCAGACTTCTGGCGTTTGATGAGCTGCGATTCCAACTATACATAAACTACCGGCTCAGCCGTTTTGCCGACCCGCGCGTTCGAAGGGCCGAGCTGCTCAAAGCGGCGCAAAAGTCTAACGCTGCTGCCGAGGCCAAGGCCAAAGAGGCGATAGAAACCGGCTTGGAAAACATCCAGCAGATTATCGATAAATGTACATATTTTGGCCTCGAGCGGGCGGATATCGAGACCAAAATCAGAAGCATAAATGACAATATCTGGAATCTGCGGACATTTGTTGCTTGGAGAAGAAACGACCCTGACCCAAATATAATACAAAAATATGAAGGCAGAATAAGTCATATTCCTCTTTCGGAAGTTATCGAGGATTTTGAAACCAGATTTCCGAGCGAAGAGAAGCGTCTTTTACTTGTCGGCAGGGTCGATGACATCGCAGAGATGGACGCCGCCGAACCACTATTGGAGCTGAAAACCGATGATGATGTCTTTACTGCGCAGTTTGAATTTATGCACACTGACGGTGTTCAGATTCTTCCCGAAGCAGAGAGGGTTTATCCTCACGGCAGTGTTGCCGCTCAGACAATCGGCTGGGTCGGGCCGGCCACACAGGAAGAGGATAAAAAGCTCTTCGCAGACGACAGATTGGCGAGATATTTGGATAATGAGGTGTGCGGACGCGAGGATGGCGCAGAATATGTGTGTGAAACCGTTCTTCGAGGCCGACGCGGCGAGGAAATTTACGACCTCGACCGCAGTCTCATAAGTAAGACCGAGACTCAGCTCGGCAAAGATGTTACGCTTACGCTCGATATCGAGCTGCAGAAGAAAATAGAAGATTACCTTCTTGGCTGCAATCTCAATCCCAACTGCAAAATGCCGACATCGGCTGTCGTTATTAGTGTCGAAAAAGGTGATATTTTGGCGATGGTTTCAACGCCGACTTTCGATTTAAATTATGCGCGATATAACTACGGAAATATCAGCAGTGCCCCCAATACGCCTATGATAAACCGGGCACTGAACAAATCCTATCCGCCCGGCTCGGCCATAAAACCTGTAATTCTTATCGCCGGCCTCGAAGACGGCAAAATCACTCCTGATGAGATTATCAGCTGTCCCGCTCAAAAAGCGCCGCAGGGCTGGCCAAGTTGCTGGT
This sequence comes from uncultured Phycisphaerales bacterium, assembly GCA_963760535.1. Taxonomy (GTDB): domain Bacteria; phylum Planctomycetota; class Phycisphaerae; order Sedimentisphaerales; family Anaerobacaceae; genus CAVXEF01. Next base: position 30,843 of record CAVXEF010000026.1, on the reverse strand, counting down.
TGTATATTAGATACCCTGGCAGTTGTCACGACAACGAATGGCCGAACAATGCTCGCAACGCCATCAAGGGTAGTTGTAATATCTATTTTTCTCGTCTTGCCGACAGAATTGACCCGAAGGTTTTGCAACAATGGCTGTTCAAATTCGGCTACGGCCACCAAATCCAACTTTCGCCGTCATGGCTAAATGACTCAAACGAGTCACGAGCCACGGGTCACGGGCCACGGGAATTACGACAGGCGCAAGGAGTAATCTCAAACGTAAATCCGCAAGGCGCTGTCACGAGTTTTGAGCAAGTCCCATCTCTTGAGAAAGGCGAAAGGAGGTATTTCGGGATAGGCCAGGGAAATTTGCGCGTTACGGCTTTACAGGTCGCTAACGCCTTTGCCGCAATCGCAAGGGGTGGAGTATATAAATTACCTCGGCTTTTCCTTACACCTAATGATACGAGCGACGAGCGACGAGCAACGAGCGACGAAATCGCCCTCGGTATCTCACCGCATACTTTGGAGGTTGTCCGTGATGGTATGAGTGCTGTGGTCAATGAGCCGGGCGGAACAGCTTACAGTCCGTTCGCCTACGCCAACTTTGGCGGGCAGGCCGTCAAGGTTTATGGCAAAACCGGCTCGACGGAAAAGCCCGACAGCGCCTGGTTCGCAGGCTTTGCCGAAGATACCCAGCGCCGCAGTATTGCTATCGCTGTAGTTGTTGAAGGCGGCCAATCAGGCCCCAGAGATGCCGCTCCTTTGGCGCGTAACATCATCCAGTTCTGCATCGAAGCGGGATACATAGGCAAACCCATGCATTCGGAATAATAAGCCAGAGGCTTATAAAATTGTGAAACCTTTATCGCGTAGGCGGATTTAGAAAAAGCGACAAAATATTCTGGCAGATATCAGCTAATAACCTATTATGTGTCGCAGGAGTATGGCGGAATTTTGCTATTAGCCAAATCGTAAATCGAAAGGAGAACGTGAATGGCACGTAAATATTTTAACTTCAGCGACGTGTTGAGCTACGGCTGGGGCGTGATGAAGGCCAATCTTTGGTTCTTTGTGGGTATGGGTTTTGTCTTTCTGATAGTCATCTATTTGCCCCTCATTGCCAGAGTCGTGGTGAAGAGTCTGCATTTGCCTAAGGCATCCGACGTCACATTGGCAGATTCTATTACGGGTTTTGGGATGGGTGATTCACATTGTTGTAATGATAGGCCTCATCAAAATAGCCCTTAGCTTTTGCGATGAGCAAAAACCGTCGTTTGCCACTTTATTTGATGCGTGGGATTGTTTCTGGCGGTATGTAGGGGCTTCAATCCTTTACGGCCTTATTATATTGGGTGGACTTATCCTGCTTATTGTGCCGGGCATCGTATGGGCGGTAAAATTCAGTCTATGTTATTACTTTGTCATTGATAAAGGCCTTGGCCCCATTGAGGCGCTCAAGGCCAGCAGCCGAACGACGATGGGCGTCAAATGGCAATTATTTGGCTTTGGCATTTTGTGCGCCTTGATAAATCTCCTTGGTATGCTTTGTCTTCTTGTTGGCGTATTTGCAACATATCCAACGGTCTTGGTAGCGAGTGCACTCGTATATCGCCAGTTGTCGGCACAGACTCCCGAACTGGCTGAATTCGGTATCGCGGTACCATCTGCTGAGCCTGATACGAAACCTTTGCCGGATGAGCGGAAATTTTAAGAAGGTTTGAACAAGTGCGGATTTTTCAAACCGGTTGTGGTGCTGTTACGGAGAGCCATTAACTTCGTATCGTTCGAGGTAGTTTAGGGTCTTTTCGATTATTCTGGCAGCTACGGGGGCTGCGACTTCTCCGCCGGCATAACCTTTGCCGAGATGTTTGTTCGGCTTTCGAATCGAAACCAGGACCACCACCTTCGGCTCTTCGACCGGTGCCCCTGCTACAAACGAGGCGATGTAGTCATCCTCCGAATAACCCTGCCCATTGCTTTTTGCGATGTTGGCAGTTCCTGTTTTGCCGAACAGCTGCCATTTTTCCAGTTTGGCTTTGCGTCCGGTGCCTTCATTAACCACTCCGACAAGGGCGTCTTCGACAATCCATTTGGCGACTTCCGGCTTAACTACAAAACCCACACCTGGCGGTGGTTGTTTCAACTTTGTAACCTGTCCTGTGCTGTCGACCGTTGCCCTTACTACAAATGGGCGAACGGGATGTCCGCCGTTGGCGAGGATGCAGAAGGCCCTGAGCAATTGAATCGTGGTTGTGGAAATTTCCTGCCCAAATGGTATTCTTGTTACGCTGTATCCCGTCCATTTATCCGCCGGCCGTAAGAGGCCCTCGGCTTCACCGGGCAAATCTATTCCGGTTTTTCTGCCGAACCCGAAGCGTTCCAGACCCTCATACAATCTGTCTTTGCCGAGTTTTTGTCCGATTTTGGCCATTCCGATGTTGCTGGATTTAACCAGAATCTCCCGCACGGTCAGATTGCCGTACGCGTGTTTTGCATATTCGCCGATGCTGCCGAAACCTTTGCCGTGGTAGCTGCCGTTTTCGCAGAATATTTCTTCGTTCCGGTTAACGGCGCCGGCATCGAGTGCTATTGCGGCAACAATCGGTTTTATGATACTGCCCGGCTCAAACTGGCTTGTTATTGCCAGATTGCAAAGATTATTCGGATTGGTTGTGCGGATTTTATTGGGGTCAAAATCGGGCAGTGACACCATAGCCAGAATCGCACCTGTCTTTGGCTGGGCCACTATTGCCACAGCCGACTCAGCCTCGTAGCTTTCATATTGCTCAAGCAGTTCAGCCCGTGTGAACTGCTGGATTGTAGCGTCGATGGTCAGGATAACACCAAGTCCGTCCTCCAGTATGCTTTTTTGCTGTCTCAATTGAATGGGTCGGCGAAGCGCGTCGGCAAGAAATATGTTTTCGCCGGCAGAGCCGGCAAGTTCCTTGTCGTATTGCAGCTCTATGCCCTCCAGACCTGCTGTTGTCGGCGCTCGTAAAGCCGACAATGTGGCTGGTTAGAGCTCCAGCAGGGTAATATCGCTGCCAGTCCGATTGAACGCCGATACCATAGATTTTCTCAGCGGCACTGCACCGGCTGGGAAGAGCACCAACCTTGATTTTCGCAAAGCCGGGATTGTTGCTTTCCGTGATAATTTTGCAGATTTTGTTCGCAGGCATACCGAGGACCGGTCCGAGTCTGCTGGATACTTGCATAGGGTCTTCTATAATTCGAGGCTCGGCAAAGATGGTCTGTATTTTATTGCTCGCCGCAAGAACCCTGCCTCTGCAGTCGAGAATCACTCCTCGCTGAGGTTTTTGAGTTGTGCGGCTTTGCTGCTGGTTTGTACAAACTAAAGAATAGTGGTCGCCGGAAAAATACTGCAGATAGAAGCACCGCCCCATCAGCGCCAAGAACGCCGCAATCAGAAGGACAAAAAGGACAATAATAATGCGAGTGCTTTTCAACTTTTCATCTAATCCTGAGGTCAATTTGGTCAGAAGATTTCGTTTTTATTGGCCTGTACGTCGCGAGACAGCAGCGGGATTTATCAGGCTTTCCACCTCCAATTGTTTCTGCCAGAGATGCTGTTTCAGTCGGTTCTGTTCGGTTCTTCGGACGCAAAGCTCGTAAAAAATCCGGTTGTTAACATTGCGCAGATGAACAGTCAAAATTAAAATGGCTGTCACCCAAAAAACAACAAAAACGAAGCGAAATCGTGCCCTCATGATTTGACTTGTGGTGAGCCTGCCTGCCCCGAGCGTCGGGGTCGAACCCGGTTGTTCAGCGCTTAGGCAATTTCAGACACATTCCCACCGCCAGATTGTCTTCGCTCTCTAAGATATTGGCGTTTAATTCGACTATTTCTTCGTAGCGGCTGCCGTCGCCTAACTGCTTGGTTGCGATATGCCATAAGCTGTCGCCCTGCTGCACAATGTAGCTTTTGTTTTCTTCAGCTCGGCTCGGAGCGGTCGTAACGTTTTTTTGACTTATGGATTTGACCTCCTCAAGAAGGGTGGGACGGGAAAGTTTTTCGAGCTTGTTTTTGCCCGCCTGTGATTCAGCTAAGAGCGGTATAACAAGCTTTTGGCCGACATAAATTTCGTCAGGTGATTTCAGAGTACTGCGATTGGCCTGGAATATGCGCGTAATATTGTTTTTTTCGTTGCCGTGCTGGCTGCCGTAAACCTTCTTGGCTATAGTGCCGAGATTATCCCCCTCGGCGACAACGTAAATCTCCGGCGAAGTTGCTTCGCTTGATTTAACCTGTGGTGAGGACATTCGGCCAGCTCAGCCGAAGCCCCTGTCGAATCCACTTTATTGTCGGTTGTTTCCGCCAAAGCAGTTAAAGGTTGCACCGAGACAGTTCCTGTGGTTTCGGATGGGTTTGTCGCCGCCACGGTGGAAGGTGGAGGTGATAATTCCGTTGCGGCAAGACTATTATTTTCTGCCGGCTTGGTCCCGGATGCGAGTTGCGTTTGTTTAACCGACTCCGCTGGCTCGAATGCCTCCCGAATCCTTCGTTCCTTGGCAGCAAGTCCCGGTGGGGTGTTTTCGTGGCTCACCATATTGTTGGATAGCTTGTTGTTGTCTGTATTCTTGTGAAAGATGGGCATCCCGTTGATTATAAACGCAATCAGAAATATAAAAACCAGACCCTACCAGCAATCCAATCTTTGCTTCCGAACTCATGGCCGAAACTCCTTTTTCTGTTTTCTGTGTTATATTTTCTGTGCAATCCTCAATTTTGCACTTCTGGCTCGCCGATTTTCTGCGATTTCCTCCGGCTCAGGAACAATCGGTTTTTTCGTGATAACCTTGTAGACCCTTTCTTTTTCGTTCTGCTTAAAGTTGTTTTTAACGATTCTGTCTTCCAGACTGTGATAGCTGATAACTGCTATATAACCATTTTTTTTCAGAATCTGCGGAGCCGAAGCAAGCAGCGCCTCAAGGTTTTCCAGCTCATTATTGACGGCGATTCTCAGGGCCTGAAAAGTTCTTGTCGCGGGGTGAATCCTCGACCATTGCTTTCGTGTCGGTCGAGCCAGTGCCCTGCAAACTATCTGGGCTAACTGAGACGTTGTTGTTATCCGCTCACTGCGGCGGTGCCGCACGATGAAGCGTGCGATTCTCCGTGAAGCTCTCTCCTGGCTGAACCTGTAAATCAAATCCGCTAAGGACTTTTCATCCGCTTTATTAACTATATCGGCAGCAGTCGTCTTTAATCTTTTGTCAAATCTCATATCGAGGGGCATATCCGATTGAAAGCTCATTCCCATCTCGACATCGGCTAATTGTGCTGAGCAGACGCCCAGGTCTGCAAGGATAAAGTCGGCTTCGTTTATGCCCTCGTTGTTCAGACAGTCAGCAATCTTGGAAAAGTTCGAATGAATAAGAATAACCCTGCACGCAAGACCTTTTAATATGGATTGGGCCCTGTGGACCGACTTTTTATCTATGTCTAAACCCAGCAAGGTCGCCCCAGGGCCCAAAGTTTTACCGAACAGATAACTGTGACCTCCGTGTCCTATGGTCGCATCGACCATCACCGCCTCCTGCGGTAAGTTTATCTGCTCGGTCAACGTCTTCGCGAGAACCGGTATATGCTCCGATGCCGTCTCATTCATAACCTCTGGCGTTTGGCACATAACGTTCGGTTTTCTATACACCGCACGCTCCAGCCGTCGGGTATTTTATACAAGCACTTTGTTATTCCGTCTTTTAAGCTTTTTAACAGCGGATGAGAACGCAACGGCGGAAAAAACTTTGTTAAGTTTTCTCAGCCGTTCCAGGCGTTCGTTAAGAATCGCCAGTGCCGCAAAGGTCTGCTCGTCAATCGCCCTTTCGCCGATAATGCTCTCTCTTACAACCTCACAATGATTTGAATCCGTTCCAATCACGTTGCCTCCTTTTCATCCGCCGTAGCCTTGGCGAAGGCGGACTGAAAAATTAAAGTTGCTCTTGCTGTTTTTGCATCGCAATCTGCCGTGCCTGCGATGTTTGTTTCTGGTACTGGTCCATATTATCTGCCAGATACTGCTCCCAGTTTTCGCTGTTCCACAATTCGATGTGGTCTCTTATGCCGACAAGTGTAATTTTCTCTTTCAGTCCTGCTCTTTTTCTCAGCTTTTCGTTCAGGAGTAGTCGCCCCTGCCCGTCGAGTTCCACCTTTGAAGCCAGTGCAAAGGTCATTCGTTCAAATGCCACAGCTTCATCCGGCGCAACGGTACTGCCGGTAACCGTAAGGACAATTTGTTCGAAGTATTTCTCTGGGTACAGGCAAAGTATGCCGTTGGCGCCGAGGACTAAATAGAAATTGCTGCCGTACTCATCGCAGTCGATTTGCGACCGTAGCTTGTTGGAGATTAGGACTCTGCTTTTGTCGTCAACTAAGTGCTGATATTCACCTGTTAATAAAAGCATGGCATTTGCTCCACTAAGCTAATTGATTGTGGGAAATACTACCACTTTCTCCCACCAAGTCAACACATAAATTTGTTTTTTTAAAAATTTTATAAAAATCTTATTATAGGACCATTACTGAAAATCCGTAATCCCTGTAGGCAAATACGTTTAGGGGAAAAACTATTTTTATGTTTGGGTTGAATACTTTTTTAAGTTTTCGATGTGATTTTTTCACAGGTGCGTATGTGGTTTCAGCATTTGTGCGCAGCGGATGAAAAGACCGCAGAATTATCGAGGTGTATGAGGTTGGGGATGGATGGTATAAAAAAAGCGGGTGATGGGAATCGAACCCACCTGACCAGCTTGGAAGGCTGGTGCTTTACCACTAAGCTACACCCGCCCTTGGCGAGGTCTCGCCATCGATTCCATCGATGGCGGACCCGCAGGCACTATTTATTATTTTCTATTTGCTGTTTATTATTTATAATTCGGCAGTCAATTATAAAGATTCAATCGTAAACAGTAAAGAAGATTAAAAATGGGTGTTGCTGATATAGCGAAACAGGCCAAAAAAGCCGCAATTCAGTTAGCTGCGGTTAAAACCGATGTTAAAAACCACGCCTTGGCCGAGATAGCCAAAGCCTTGAAGAAGCACAGCCATGAAATTGTCTCAGCCAACGAAAAAGACCTCTCAGTCGCCCAGGGCAGTCTCGCCGCCCCATTGCTGAAACGCCTAAAGTTTGACGAAGGCAAAATCGCCGACTGCATTGCAGGCATCGAGAGCCTGATTAAGCTCGACGACCCTGTCGGCAAGATACTGGCAGCAACCGAACTCGACGAAGGGCTGGAACTTTATAAAGTCAGTTGTCCTATCGGGGTAATTGGCGTCGTCTTTGAATCAAGACCGGATGCGCTGGTGCAGATTTCGACGTTATGTTTGAAAAGCGGCAATGCCGTCCTGCTCAAGGGCGGCTCCGAGGCCCAGCACACAAATAAAATATTGGCCGAATTTATCAGCCGGCTGCAGAATCAGCCGGCATTCCCAAAGGGCTGGCTCGGACTGATGGAAACTCGCGCCGATGTCGCGGAAATCCTGAAATTGGATGAATATATCGACCTGATTATCCCTCGCGGCTCGAACGAATTCGTCCGCCACATAATGGATAATACCAATATACCCGTCCTGGGTCACGCCGAGGGAATTTGCCACGTCTATGTGGATGGCGATGCCGATTTGAATATGGCCGTTAATATCACCGTTGATTCGAAGTGTCAGTACGTTGCTGTCTGTAATGCCGCTGAAACTTTGCTGGTCGATGCGAAAATCGCCGAAAAATTTCTGCCGATGGTAAAAGCTGCACTTGAGGAGAAAGGCGTCGAGCTTCGCGGCTGCAAAAAAACAGCTTCGATAATAAAAGTAAAGCCGGCTGCCGAGAAGGATTGGTCAGCCGAGTATCTCGATTATATTATCTCGATAAAGGTCGTTGACGGCGTCGATGAGGCTATCGAGCATATAAATCGTTACAGCTCACGCCATACCGATACCATTGTTACCGCTGATAAACAAAAGGCAGCTAAATTTATGAATCTTGTTGATTCAGCTAATGTGTTCTGGAACGCCAGCACAAGGTTCAGTGACGGTTTCCGTTATGGCCTCGGCGCTGAAGTCGGCATCAGCACTAATAAAATTCACGCTCGCGGCCCAGTTGGCCTCGAAGGCCTTGTTATTTACAAATGGAAACTCCTCGGCTCAGGCCAAACAGTTGCCGATTACTCAGGCAAAAACGCAAAGGAGTTTACACATAGAAAACTTCAAAAAAATTGTGAGCTATAAATGAGAAATTTTGACAGCGTAAAGAAGGTAGTAATCAAGATAGGGACCAATACACTCACTAAGCAGGGCACCAACGAAATCGACACCGAGTACATCCGGCTGATAGCCGGCCAAATCGCCGAGCTGCGCAAAAAAGATAGGCAGGTCGTTATTATCACCTCCGGCGCTATCGGTATGGGTGCAGGACAACTGAATCTGACCGAAAAGGTAAAAGATACAAAGATGCGGCAGGCCTGCGCAGCTATCGGCCAGCCACTGCTGATGACCGAATATCGAAAAGCATTTGACCGGTTTGGTGTTATTGTTGCCCAGGTTCTGCTGACCGCTGATGTGCTCAACAATAGAAGAACATATCTCAACCTCCGCAATTCCGTTGAGACACTCCTGAAGTTAGGCGTCGTGCCGGTCCTTAATGAAAACGACAGCGTCTCCACCGATGAAATCGGCTCAGCCTTCGGCGATAACGACAGGCTCAGTGCCCTGGTCGCCAGCAAGATTGATGCGGACTTATTGATTATGCTAAGTGACATTGACGCCCTTTATGATAAGGACCCGCGAAAGTACGCCGATGCTAAGCCGATACCGGCCGTTTACGAGATAACCGATAAAGTTATGCGAAGTGCCGGCAAAAGCGGCAGCAGGTACGCGACCGGCGGAATGAAGACCAAACTCGAAGCTGCCAAAATCGCTTCCACCGCAGGTTGTCGATTGGTTCTGGCGGATGGCCGATTGGAAAACGTCATCAGCCGAATTATTGGAGGCGAGCAAATCGGCACTTTATTTATGCCAAGGCGCAAACTGGGTAACCGCGCAAGATGGATTCTAAATAGCGCCGCCGCAGGCACGATATTTATTGACGATGGCGCAATGAAAGCGATTAGAAGCCGAAAGAGTCTTTTGCCGAGCGGCGTGGTTTCCGTCAAAGGCACGTTCGAAACCGGCTCAGTTGTTATGCTCAATGACGGTGCGAAAGCCGTAACAAACTTTAGCAGCGCCGAGCTAAAGAGCCTCATTGGCAAGCACAGCAGCGAAATCAGAAAACTTCTCGGCCCAACCCGACGCGACGTCGTCGCAACGCCGGAAGACATCGTTTTTCTGGATTATTGATTTATTGTTAGCAGGGTAATTTTACCCCCCTGACTTAATAATTGTCAGATATCGGCAGGCTCCAGCCGTGATAAAATTCAAGTGTATTTATTGTGGGCAGAGGATACTCGTGCAAGAAGAGGGCCGCGGCAAAAAAGGCCACTGCCCAAAGTGTAAGCACCTTCTGGTCGTTCCACAAACCACCAAAAGCAGGCCAGCCATCAGCGCCGATACTCCAGAGAGGTCGCAGCAGGCAAAAGAGGCAATCGCCTCATTGAGCGCACAATGTGACGACATGGCCGAGTTCTTCAGAGAAAAAGCCGGATGGCTTGTTCCCACCTACGACGAATTGTCATTGTTTCTGATGGCGGCCACGCTCATTCTGCTCTACGCCATGAATGCTCCGATGAGAGAGCAAATATACAAGTCGATGACGAAAGTTCACGATGTCCGAGTATACGCCGTAGCCGTGCTTTTTCTGTGCGGCATGGGCCTCAGTATTTATCACATTTTCACTACAAGGGAGAAAACCGACTTTGAAAAAAAGATTATGTTGCTCTTTGCTGTCCTGACAAATGCCGGCACAGGCATCTTCTCGGCATGGTATGTAATAAAAAACAGCGCCGTTAACGACTGGCTGCTTGTCTTTCCAATATGGAATATAGTCAACAGTGTTCTGATGCTTTTGATGTTGCGTATCGAGATTATCAATGAGGAGTGTATCAGCGACCGTAATGCGACGATAGCTCAGGTCACCATCGGCCTGGCATCTGTCCTCATCATGTTCGTCTTCTGCAATTTCGTTTTCCATTTACATTGGGCCATCACTTTTTCTATCTGCATCGTATATACCACCAGTTTCGACAGGGCTTTGCAAAATGTTTTCCCCGGCTTGGAGTACGGCGAGGATGAAAGAGCATAATAGTAAAGGAAGGAAAGACAATATTATGGGCAAAATCGAATCTTTGATGCTGGGTGTGTTTTTTGGCCTCATGCCGCTGGCTGCCTTTTTTATTGCAACTGTTCTTTTTGCTGCCATTGCCTTTGGAACAAAGGCACTGGGCCCGTGGGAATTGTGGTCCTTGCTGCCGGGCTTGTTGATTGACGTAGCCTTTCTCAAAAGGTGGGTCAAAAACGCCTACACAATGAGCGCTAAGGCGATTGGTGTGGTGTACGTATTCTATTCCGTTTGTGCGCTCGGCTTCTTTATGGGCATTCCCGTAGGCAACATCTTTTTGGGCGTTCTCGCCGGCATTTACTCCGCCAGAAGATTTTTACTCACCTCTGATAATCGCTCAGACGCAGGAGATTATTTCAAAAGGACAGCTATCTTCACTGCAGCCGTTATGGTTCTAATCTGTGCTTTGCTGGCCTTGTGGGCCGTCGCCGGAAGAATGACAAGCTACAGATTTGAAACGCCGTTTCTGTCATTTACATTTACGATACCGATATTTGTTGCAGTAGTGCTGGCCGGCGGAACTTTTCTTGTTTTGTTGCAGTACGGCTTGACCATCACTGCCGCGAAGGTCACTTCTAAGTTGTGGCGATAGTATCAGCGAAGAACCAGCCAGTCCTCGGAATCGGTTTGAGATTGACTTCAGGCCTAATTTCGCTAAACTGGTTCTTTCCCAGGAGTTAATGTTTTCAGATAAGTATCTGCCGTAGAGGAAATAATGGCTTACAATTGCGTTGTTTTAATCAAACAGGTGCCGGATACGAAAAGGATTACCGGCGATGTGATGAACGATGATGGCACGGTCAGGCGGGGTGCTTTGCCGGCGATTTTTAATCCGGAAGATTTGAATGCGCTCGAGATGGCTCTGGAAATTAAAGACCGGTTCGGCGGCAAGGTCAGCGTCATTACGATGGGACTGCCGGCGGCATCACAGATTCTTCGCGACTCGCTCTACCGTGGCGCGGATGAGGCGATTCTTGTTACCGACCGCCGATGTGCGGCCAGCGATACGTTGGCTACGAGCTACATCCTGAGCTGCGCGGTCAAAAAACAGGATTACGATATCGTTCTTTGCGGCAGGCAGGCAATCGACGGCGATACCGCCCAGGTTGGGCCACAACTGGCGGAAAAATTAGGCGTCCCGCAGATTACCTATGTCGAAAAGCTTTTGGAGCTTAACGGCAAAACGATAACCGCTCAGCGAAATATCGGCAACGGCTGGCAGCAGGTGCGGACGAAACTGCCGGCCCTTTTGACAGTTACGTCAGATGCGAATATGCCTAGGGCGGCGGCAGCAAAAAAAATGATGAAATATAAAAATGCGAAGACAGCGGTCGAAGTTGAAAAAAAGGTCAAAGATGATAACCCTGCCGCTGATGAAAAAATCATTAAGGAACTGGTTGAGCATAAATGCAGCGAGTTGGAACAAAAGGGTCTGCTGATAAAGCAGTGGGATTTGGATTTTATCGAGGCTGATTTGAAATGGTGCGGCCGGGACGGCTCGCCGACAAAAGTCCATCGCATCCAAAGCGTTGTCCTCGCTGCCAAGGAAAGCAAAAACATCGAGCCGACAGACAAAGGCATTTCAAATATGGTGCACGAACTAATTGAAGATAAGATAATCGCATAACCCCTAACGAGCGCGCAAATTATGATAGATGTGAATAGACAAGGTGAGGTTTGGGTCTTTGCCGAGCAGCATAATGGGCATTTGGAAGATACGCCGATTGAACTGATGAGTAAGGCCCGGCGATTAGCTGATACATTGGGCGTAAAATTGGCAGCCGCTCTTTTAGGCGACAATGTCAAAGGCCTTGCGACGAAGTTAATACATTACGGGGCCGACAAGGTGTATCTTGCTGAGCATCCGCTGCTTGGCGCTTACCAGGCGAACAGCTACGCAAAGGTAATCTTTGATTTGATTCATAAGTACCAGCCGCAGATAGTGCTTTACGGTGCTACAATAACGGGTCGGGATTTGGCCCCTCGAATTGCAAGTGCAATCAAGGCCGGCCTGACCGCCGACTGTACCGATTTACAGATTGGCGACCATAAGCCTCCGAATAACGAGGAGATTCATAAAAACCTGCTGTTTCAGATTCGGCCTGCGTTCGGCGGAAATATAATCGCGACGATTATCAATTACGACCGCTGGCCTCAGATGGCGACCGTGCGCGAAGGCGTTATGCGTATGCCGGAGCCTGATACAAGCCGCAGAGGCGAGATAATCAAGGAAAAGGTCACATTAAGCCGCGATTGTCTCGCGCTGGAAATCTTGGATGAGCATAAGCGACCCAAGAAGGTGGACTTAAAGGCTGCGAGGATAATCGTAGCTGGTGGTGCCGGCGTCGGCAGCAAGGATAATTTCAAGCTCATCTGGGATTTGGCCAATTGTCTCGGCGCAGTGCCGGCGGCAACGAGAGCAGCGGTCGATTTGGGCTTTATCGACTCCGACCATCAGGTCGGCCAGACGGGCACGACGGTTCGGCCGAGCCTGTATATAGCGGTCGGCATAAGCGGCGCTATTCAGCACCAGGCTGGGATGAGCCAGAGCCAGAAGATTGTCGCGATAAATAACGACCCCGAAGCGCCGATTTTTCAGATTGCACATTATAAAATAGTCGGCGACCTTAACGAAGTAGTCCCAAAAATGATTAAGGCCATCAAGGAAAAGGAATATCAAAGAACTAACCCCCGTTACTGTAACCGGGAAACAATAATGCCAAATTTCTACAGAGACAACGACGATATACAGTTTTTGTTCAAGCACATAGACTTGGGCGCGCTTGTTGCGCTTTGTGAAGAGGACTTCAAATTCGCATTGCAGTTTGATTACGCACCCGCCGATGCAGCCGAGGCGATAAAGAATTACGATATGGTTCTGGATTCACTCGGCGAGTTAAGCGCCGATTTTATTGCTCCCCGCGCTGAGGATGTTGACCGTCAGGGCAACATCCTCAACGAAGACGGCTCAGTAACGTATGCCAAAGGCATTACCGAGTCCATCGAGAAACTGGCAAAGGCCGAGGTTATGGGTTTTACTCTGCCTTATCGATTTGGCGGCCTGAATTTTCCAAACCTGATTTACTCGATGGCCATTGAGATTGTCTCGCGGGCGGATGCATCGCTTATGAACATATTCGGCCTGCAGGGAATTGCAGAAACGATTAACGCCTTCGCATCCGAGGAAATCAAGCAGAAATATCTGCACGATTTCGCCGCGGGAAAAGTTACAGGTGCGATGGTTTTGACCGAGCCGGACGCTGGTTCCGATTTGCAGGCGGTTAAATTGCGGGCCTTTCAGGATAATAGCGGCAACTGGTTTCTGCACGGCGTGAAACGCTTTATCACCAACGGCTGCGGCGACGTCCTGCTGGTACTGGCTCGCAGTGAACCGGAGATAAGCGACGGCCGAGGATTGAGTTTGTTCGTTTGTGACAGAGGCCCGACCGTCCATATCCGTCGACTGGAGGATAAACTGGGTATTCACGGTTCGCCGACCTGTGAGATATTCTTTGACAATACTCCCTGCCAGCTTATCGGCGAACGTCAGCGCGGACTTATAACCTATGTTATGGCGTTAATGAACGGCGCTCGTATAGGCATCGCTGCGCAGTCCGTGGGAATAGCCGAAGCTGCTTTCAGGGTGGCAAGAGATTACGCGACAAGCAGAAAGCAGTTCGGCGTGGCCATCGAAAAGTTGCCGGCTGTACGCGATATGCTGATTGATATGAAGATTGCTATCGAAGCGGGCCGGGCGCTTCTGTATGAGACCTCGCAGGTGGTTGATATGGAGATTGGATTCGCCAAACAGCTCGAAACAAATCCACCCGTGGATAAAGAAGAGGCCAAACAGCTCAAAGAAGATGCGAGAAAATATAAAAGATATTCAGGAATGCTGACGCCGATGAGCAAATACTACTGTTCGGAGATGTGCAACAGTGTCGCTTATGATTCGATTCAGGTCTTGGGCGGCAGCGGCTATATGCGGGATTACGCCTGCGAACGCCACGCTCGCGACGCAAGGATAACGACAATTTATGAAGGGACAAGTCAGTTGCAGATTGTCGCCGCTGTTCGAGGCGTATGCAGCGGCACCGCTGAGAAGTTTATTGCCGAGCTTGCCGAGAGGAATTATGAGCCCGCAGATGAAAGATTTGCTTGAAAAACTCGCTGCGGGAACGGAGCAATTGAAAAACGCCGTTGCTTTTGTGAAGGGCAGTGGCAACGAATATATGGACCTCTGCGGCAGAGCGCTTGTCGATATGGCGATAACCTTGATTAATGGCTATCTGTTTTGCGGCCAGGCAAGCACAAAAGTCGATATGGATGTGCCGATGGTTTCGGGTAATGGCCAGGATACCCTCATTCCCATTAAGATACGCAAGGCAGCCATCGCCCGCAGATTCATCACAAAAAACGCTCCAAAAATTGCAACGCTCGCGGAGCTTATCCGCACCGGTGATAAATCGACATTTACCGATTATGGTATTCTCATTGGGCCAGTATCAAAGGAGTGAGGGAAAAACCATGCTTCGAGCGGTTATACTTGATTTGATGGTGTTATAACAGATTCGGAGATACTGCACTTCCGTGCGTTAAATAGTGTGCTTGCTAAGTTCGGCTTCAGAATGACGAAGAAAGATTATTATCAGTATTATCTCGGCCTTTCAGACCTCGATTTTTTTAAGGAGCTTGAGCAAAAAGGTCAGCTTCGGCTTGACAGTCAGCAAATGCAGCAGGCCCTCGATGAAAAAAAACAGTTGTACGAAAAGCTGGCGATGACCGAAGGCAGAATTATCGAAGGCGTACGCGAATTTCTGGAGATGCTCAGGCAAAACAATATACCGATGGCTATATGTTCGGGGGCGATTCTTTCGGAAATTAATTTGATACTCGAAGGAGCACAATTAAGGAACTTTTTCGAAGTTATAGTTTCCGCTGAGCAGATAAAAAAAGGCAAGCCCGCACCGGACGGCCTTTTGCTGACCTTGCAAAAGCTCAATGAAAAAAGCGAAAATCCGATTACAGCGGACCGGTGCGTCGTAATTGAGGATTCCCACTGGGGGCTTGAAGCAGCTAAGGCGGCAGGTATGCATCCGGTCGCCGTTACAAATTCCTATGATGCCCAGCAGCTTACGCCCGCAGAGAAGGTGGTCGATTGCCTTAGTGAGCTGAGTATGAACGACCTGCAGGAGCTTTGCCGCTAAATGAATCTACTGCAATTGGCCGGGGCCTGTTATCATGGTTTTAATGCTGTCGGTTTTCAGGTTATACTCTATCTGGTCGACGTGTGCGCCGTTGTAGAGGCAGGGCTGTCTCTCATCTCCTGAGATTGTCATTAAGGACTCATTGGCGTTGTAGAATAATTTACTTCCCGCGAATTGCCTGTCTTTTTCCCGATAGCTGATGCTGGGGGTGGCACTGAGTGTCGAAAGTTCGAGTTTCCTCTCGGCTGTTTCGTGAAGATTCGCCTCTACGTGGCTGGCGCCGGCCTCGATATGTTCACCGGGTTTGCCATCAACGACTGGGAAGTAATCGATAGGCATCTGGCTCAAATTTGAATCAGCGACAAAGTAGTCGGAGTCTAAATGGTACTTTAATGTGTCGAAGCCCCGCAAAACCGCATAGCAGGGCTGGCTCAGGCTGAATTTCTCCGATTTTTTTCTCTGTCTCTTCTGTTGGATTAGCTTGGAATGGTCAGCGGCGATTAAACCGTCCGGCCCGGTGGCTAAAAACAACCGCTTAGCAGGGTCGTAATCGAACCTGTAGCACTTCAGCTTCACAAAGCCCAGCAGTTTTTTAGCTTCCGCTGGAGCTTTCCATTTCGCATTTGCAAGCTGAACCACACCGTTATCAGCCGTCAAATACTCGATAGCGTTTATGCTGCTTCCTGAGCTTTTCTTTCCTCGCTCCGCCGAAGCGCTTCGCGAAGCGAGTCGTCCTTGTATAAATTTACCGTCAGTCTTGGTGCCGACAGCGTATACTCCTGCTCGATGCCGGAATCGGTCCGAAACATTCTGCAAACGCAATCGCCTTCGAAGACAGCCCGGTTTTCAGCCGGCAAAAATGTGGCTTTCTTCTCTGTAGTAACTGTTACCGGCACTGTGTTTGGTGCGCCAGCTGCATTGTTTGGTCCAGCCACATCGTGTGCATAAAACATAAGCTCCGACGGGCCGCTGGCAGCAATGTCTCCGGCGGAGGTGCCGTGGTTGTAGTCGATTCTTTGAGCAACGAAGGTGGACCTGCCGTGGATGTCGATGGAATTTATCAAAGTTTTCCAGGTCTCCATAGTCGTGTCGGTAGCTGGCGGTTCAACAGAACTTCCATACACCTTCGTTGAGTCCATCGGCGTAATAAAAATACCGTTGTCGCATGTAACAACAATATCGGTGGAGGTCTTGTTTTGTTGCTCTGACCTGCCTGGCCCTGCTGTGGTGTCTTGCTTGTTGACATCGGGCGGGGTTTGCCCAGCTTCCACAGCAGATGGGGCAGCCTCCGTAGATGACGGCTTGGGGCCTTTCGGCTCAAATATGTTGTTAATGAAAAGCTCATTGGTGAAGATTACCTCCTCAGGGTGGTTTACAAGAACATTCTTGCTGAACAGACATCTGTATTTTCGCCCTTCATCCCGCTCGTTCGGCTCTTTGCCGGCTGTATCAGATGTTTCGGTTTTGCTGCCTGTTTCAGATGTTCCCGCCGACTGAGTTTCACTGTCGGTACCAGCTGGGCCGGCGCTCCCCCTTCGCGATGAAAACAGCGACCCCTGCGAAGATGGTCTTATGTGCAGACTTTCTAATTTGATTATTCTTAAAAAATCGAGATGGCCCCGCTCCTCGTTATAGACAAGTTCCATACCGGTAGCGAACATTTGCGCGCCTGCAGAGACGAATTTGACAGGCCCATCGGTTGAGAACTGGGATTTTTCACTAATATAAATGACATCGTTGAGATAGATAAAACCTTCTCCCATTTTGCTGTTCTTTTCGGGTACAATATGGATAACCACATTTCCACTGAGGTTCGCGTCTTTGGGGCTGGTTTTACCTGCAGAGGTCTCGACCTCGACGTCCCCGGTGTCGGCTGTGATGTAGCATTTGAAGCTGGGCCGATAGATGTTCATAAACGGCTTTTCAATCACCCATTCGTCGCCGCTTTTGTGCAGCAGTCTTTCGAATCCGAATTCCCGTTCTATTTGCTTATCTTTATTCAAGTCCGTGAATCTGGCCATCTCGACCGGCCCAACCCCCACCTCGCCGACAACGCCGACCTCACCGCTAAAGTTGCTGTCTGTATCGGCTGCTTCCGAGCCGATATCAATCTCAATTCGCGCAGTCCCGCTTAACAGACTGTAAAGCAGAAATACAACCAGCACAGCCCCGAATGAGATAAGCCATATAAATAATTTTCGTGACCTGAATGTCATATGTCCTTCACACCGTCTGGTGGTCCGGCAAATATCTTTCCATCAACTGCTGCCACCTGCCGGTTTTTTTCAGGATGTATTCAATCACCTCGCGGACAGCACCGCTCCCGCCCGGCCGGCTGGTTACGTAATCAGCGTAGCGCTTGACTTCATCCGTGGCGTTGGCGACAGCTACTCCGAACCCCACATATCTTATCACCGGCAAATCCGGCAAATCGTCACCGATGTAAGCAACAGCTTCCCTGCGGATTCCTGACTTTTCGAGAAGTTCCTCAAGTATCGGCAGTTTGTCGAAGCAATTCTGGAAGTAGTAATCCACCTCAAGCTCCTGGGCCCGATGTTTTGTCGGTTCACAGCTTCTTCCGCTTAAAAAGGCGACCTTCAGCCCAGCTCTTTGCCACATTTTAATTCCGTGACCGTCGAGCGTGTTGAAGGATTTGCTTTCGCTCCCGTCGGCGTTGATTATCAGCGTCCCATCGGTTAAAACACCATCAACGTCAAGGACTAACAATTGTATATCAGCAAGGTCGAATTTACGTTTCTGTCCCATTTGCGTCTCTGTGTCCTTTGGCGTTTGGCAGCTTCCTGAGCACCGACTCACAATTTTACTATACTGCCCCTTTGGTTATAGCATACCAGTTCGAGTTTTTCGCCGGTGTAGTTTGTCGCGGAATGAATTATTATGCGTTTGTCATTGAGCTGCTCAATGTGTGCAATTGCAGTCCTTTTTTCGTTATGCAGATATTCGGCAACCTCCGGCGAGACAAACATCTCGATACGCTTGACCTGGTCCTTCGCAGCCGAGAGAGTTAGCAGCCTGATGACCTCGAGGGCCAGTGACTCGTGGCTTTTGACAAATCCTGTGCCTGCGCAGTTCGGACACGCCAGATAGATTGCCGACTGAAGCGACGGGCGCATTCTCTGGCGTGTCATTTCCACCACTCCGAAACTGCTTATTCTCAGTATTTTCGACCTTGCCCGGTCTGCCTTGACAGCGGTGCGGAAGGCTCTTTCCACATCCCTGCGGTGTTTCTCGTTGCGCATATCGATAAAATCGCAGATTATAAGTCCGCCGAGGTCGCGCAGTCTCAGTTGCCGGGCAATCTCAGCTGCCGCCTCCATATTGATTCTATGTGCTGTTTGTTCGGCACTCTGGTCTCTGCGGTATCGTCCGCTGTTGACGTCTATCGCCACCAGCGCCTCGGTCTGTTCTATTACGATTGAGCCGCCTTCTTTAAGTTCCACTGTGCGGGACTGAACCTTCGCAATTTCATCCTCAATTTTGTACTTGTGAAAAAGCGGAATTTTGCCGTCGTAATAGATAACCCTGCGCTCAAAACGCGGGTAAGCCTGCGAAAAAAAGTCCTTGATTTTGCGAACCACGCTTTCCGAGTCACATATTACCGTGCTGATTTTGCTGTTAAACACATCTCTGAGTGTTCGAATAACCAGGTCCGATTCGCGATATAGCTCCGCGGGAGCTTTTTCAGTTTTCATTCGTTTCTGAATGGTGCCCCACAGCCGTTCGAGAT
Source organism: uncultured Phycisphaerales bacterium (assembly GCA_963760535.1). Taxonomy (GTDB): domain Bacteria; phylum Planctomycetota; class Phycisphaerae; order Sedimentisphaerales; family Anaerobacaceae; genus CAVXEF01. The sequence continues at coordinate 11,621 of CAVXEF010000026.1, read as the reverse complement.
ATTTCAAATCCTTTTGTATATCTCTTCTTGAGCATCCCTGGCCCGCTGTTCTGATAATAAAGCCGTGCCCCGGCGGTGGCTTGCTTTCGTTGAGCATTTCCCGTAGGCGCGCACGCTCCTTCTCATCTTCAATTTTGTGGGAAATCCCGTGCTTTCGCATCCACGGCATCATAACCAGAAATTTGCCCGCCAGCGCAAGATATGTACTGAGGGTCGGCCCTTTGGTGTTTATCCCTTCTTTGGTTACCTGAACAATGACTTCATCGCCCTTGTGAAGGCAGTTTTGAATGGGTTGGCGAAGCTCTTAGTGATTTTCGATGCCCGACGGTTTCGGTTCGGCTGCCGTCAGCTTTGGGAAAATACCGGGGGTGCAGGTCGCTGATGTGCAGAAAACCGTTCCTGCCCCCGCCGAAATCTACGAACACCGCCTGGATGGCTGATTCAACATTTACCACTTTGCCTTTGTAGATATTGCCGACATAGCGGCCTCGACTCGCCCTTTCTATGTACAGCTCTTCAAGCGAGCCGTCCTCAACCACCGCCACTCGGCATTCTTCGCTCTCAGCCACATTTATAAGCATTTCTCTTGCCATTGTTTATCCATCCCGACTATCATATTCTCAACAATGTCAGTTGCTTTGCCATTCCACTGCTATTCGCTTAATCGGCCCAGCTAATTTTTCCGTGTCCAGCTCAAGCAGCGTTAAAATCTCATCCACTCGTATCGAACCGGCGGGGCTGACCCTGCATTCAACAATGACGGCTTCCTTCTCTATGCGAATCGACTTCAGAAAACCTCTGACATCCACAGTTTTGGACCTCAATTTTTTATCATTTAGCCGGCGCTGCAAACTGAGACTTTCGCTTGCCAGTAAACGCACGATGGCAGCCTTTAGTTTCTCGTTGATATGCTCTTTTTTTACCGGCAGTATGTACGTAGCCGACGTCGGCTGCGGGGGCGTTTTGTCTTTTGCCACTCTTACTGTAAGCAATTGGCAGCCTTGCGGCAGTTGGTCCGAAAGTTTTTCCTTAAGCTCGTCACAATCGAAAGGTGAGGTCGCGGACTGGTTCTCTATTCGTCGCGTGTGCACCTTCAGGTACAGTAAATCGTCCTCCGACTCTACCCCGACGGTTCTCGGCAAAGGAAGAGATAATTTCGGGTGAGGGTTGAAACCTTCTGTGTACTGAATTTCTATGCCCGCCCGAACACAGGCCCGCTGGAAAACCCTCATTGTTTCGGCGTGTGAGAGAAATCTCAGGTTGTCTCCGATTCTGAATTTTATCACAATGGGCACACTTTCCGCACCGGTTCCTCCATCGCAGCCGCAACTGCACCTCGAATCTGTTACGCACATATATCTTCTGCCGTTCTGTGTTCCCGGCATAGTTACAAGATTATTATTTTCTATGCCGTCAGCATTATGCCTATCCCTGTTGCAAAAACAAGCATTTTTTTCACGACAACCGCCGGCAGGTCGCAACCGGCCATCAGACTTGACGGCGGTAGCAGCTCTCAATATAATTGTTGCTCGAAGTATCGAGTTAAAAAGGAGTTGAGTAATAAATGAATGAGAAAACGTCCCGCTCCGCCTTTGGCGAGACCTCGCCTTCAGGCGGGTATGACTTCAATGCTATAGAAAAAAAATGGCAGCGGTTCTGGGAGGCCGGCGGAACCTTTGAAGCCGCTGACTGCGACGACTCGAGGGATAAATATTACGTGCTGGATATGTTCCCGTACCCGAGCAGTGATGGCCTGCACGTCGGTCATCCGGAAGGCTATACCGCCACCGACATCGTCGCCCGCTATAAGAGGATGAAAGGCTTTAACGTGCTGCATCCGATGGGCTGGGACGCCTTTGGCCTGCCGGCGGAGCAATATGCAGTGCAGACCGGCACACATCCCGCCGAAACCACAAAAAAGAACATCGCCCGGATGCGCAGACAAATTAAATCACTGGGTTTTAGTTACGATTGGCAGCGGGAGGTTAATACTACCGACCCGCCTTACTACAGGTGGACGCAGTGGATTTTCCTGAAATTTTTCAACAGTTACTTTGACGAGGCAGAGCAAAAAGCCAAACCAATCGAACAGTTGCCAATTCCTGCTGGTTTGAGCAAGACCGAAAGGCAGAAGTACATAGATGAACATCGCCTTGCTTATGAAGATGAGGTGCCGGTCAATTGGTGTCCCGCCCTCGGAACAGTCTTGGCAAACGAGGAAGTAATCGGCGGCGTAAGCGAAAGAGGAGGATACCCCGTAATCAGAAAGCCGATGCGACAGTGGATGCTGAGAATTACAAAATATGCTGAGAGGCTGTTAAAAGATTTGGATGAAGTTGACTGGCCCCAGTCAATAAAAAAATTGCAGCAGGATTGGATTGGTAAAAGTATCGGTGCCGATGTCGATTTCAAAGTCGATGGCCGGGATGATTGTATACGTGTTTTTACCACCCGTCCGGATACGCTCTTTGGCGCCACTTATATGGTGCTGGCGCCCGAACATCCGCTCGTGGATGTAATCACAACAAAGGATAAATGTGCCGCCGTAAAAAAGTATCGTGAACAGGCTGCTCGCAAGAGCGACCTCGACAGAACCGACCTCGCAAAGGAAAAGACTGGCGTCTTTACCGGCGCATTCGCAATCAATCCGGTTAATGACGCAAAGATTCCAATCTGGATAAGCGATTATGTGCTGATAAGCTATGGTACAGGCGCGATAATGAGCGTGCCTGCTCACGATGAAAGAGATTTCGAATTCGCCAAAAAGTTTGACCTGCCGATTATACCGGTTGTTGAGCCGCAGGATGTTGAACAGGCAAAGTTGGTCAGGCAGGGTAAATTGTGTTTTGTAGGCGATGGTAGAGCGATTAATAGCGGCCGGTTTAACGGCCTGCCAACGGCCGAGTTCAAAGAGCAGATTACAAACTGGCTCGAAGAAAAAGGACTCGGTAAAAGAGCAGTTAATTATAAACTCCGCGACTGGCTTTTTAGCAGACAGCGGTATTGGGGCGAGCCGTTTCCGATTTTGCACACAGGTAACGATTGTGTTGTCGGTCTCAGCGAACAGCAGTTGCCTTTAACTCTGCCGCAGGTCGAAAATTATAAACCCAGCGGAACAGGCCGGTCCCCCTTGGCGAACATTGACGATTGGGTCAACGTAACTTTACCTGATGGCTCAAAGGCAAAACGCGAGACAAATACGATGCCGCAATGGGCCGGAAGCTGCTGGTATTATCTGCGTTACATTGACCCTGATAACAGGACCCGCCCTTGGGACGGCGAAAAAGAAAAATACTGGATGCCGGTCGATTTGTATATCGGCGGAGCCGAGCACGCCGTCTTGCACCTTCTGTATTCGCGGTTCTGGCATAAACTGCTCTACGACCTGGGTTATGTCAGTACAAAAGAGCCGTTTAAGAAGCTCGTCAATCAGGGAATGATTTTGGGTGAAGACGGCCAGAAAATGAGCAAGTCCCGCGGCAACGTTGTCAACCCCGATAAAATTGTTGCCAGCCATGGCGCCGATTCGATGAGGCTCTATGAGATGTTTATGGGCCCGCTGGAAGCGGTAAAACCCTGGAGTACGCAGGGCGTTGAAGGCGTGCACAGATTTTTGCAGAGAACCTGGCGGATGATGATTGACGAGGAAACCGGCAAGCTTGATGAAGCGGTAAAACAGGCCGATGCTGATGAGGCAACGCTCAGACTGCTGCACCAGACGATAAAAAAAGTCGGCAGCGATATCGAAAGTTTCGCCTTCAATACGGCAATCAGCCAAATGATGATTTTTGTAAACCACCTGAGCAGACAGATGGTTCGACCAAAATCGGTCGTCGAAAAATTCGTTTTGGTTCTTGCGCCGTTCGCGCCGCATATAGCTGAGGAACTCTGGGAAAAATTAGGCCACACCGAGAGCCTTTCCTTTGAACCTTGGCCTGAATACGACAAAGAGCTTATTAAAGAAAAGGAAGTCGAATTGGTTGTGCAGGTCAATGGCAAAATAAAGGATAGAATCACAGTTGCCGCCGATGCGGACGAAGAGCAGATAAAGCAAAAGGCGCTTAGCTGTGCAAAAGTTGCCGCCGTCTTGGCCGGCAAAGAACCCAAAAAAATCATCGTGATTAAGTCCCGCTTAGTCAATATAGTTGTTTAGCTTATTGGTCAGACAGCCTATGGCTACTGAGATTGAAGCAAAGCTGAAGGTTGATTCGCTTCAGACGGCGGCAGAAAAATTAGTCAAGCTGGGTGCAGAGTTTTTGCAGGAGCAGTTGCAGAAAGACTACTATTTCGATGATGCAAATGGAGCTTTTGTTAAAACCGACAGGTGTCTTCGATTGCGGCAGCAGTTTGCAGGCAAAAAAGAAAAAATATTCTTAACTTATAAAGGCGCCAAGGAGAAAGATAACTTCAAGAAAAGAAAGGAGCTGGAGGTCGAAGTTAAAGACCTTGACTCAGCCGGGAAATTGCTCTCTGCTCTTGGATATGAGCAGGTGTTGATTATTGAAAAAAAGCGTCGAATCTGGCGGCTTCGAAACTGCAGAGTTTGTCTGGACGAGCTGCCTTTGTTAGGTAGTTTCGTGGAAATAGAAGGCCCCGATGACCGCAGTATCGCCGACGTACAGCGCAGTCTGGACTTGGCGCATTTGCCCCATATCCCGGAAAGTTATGCGAAATTGATAAGTGAGCTGAAGTGAACTAAAGTGAAAAAAATCCATAACTTTAGGCACTCCAAACTTTAGGCACTTTTACTTATGCACTATTATGAAGCCAAATGATGGATACATCACATATATCGTAAACCCCAAGTCGGGAGCTAGTAGTAGCGAGGCCGTGGGACGACGGTTTGAGCAGTACCTTACTGGCAGAGGCTTCGAGGTTAAACTTAATCTTACAACTTCCCTGACCGACGCCTGCGAACTTGCTACCGAAGCCGCTGTTGATTACGATTGCGCGATGGCTGTTGTGGTTGGTGGTGACGGCACAGTCAGAGAGGTCGCCCACGGCCTGGAAGGTTCTGACAAACCGTTGTTGATAGTACCCAGTGGAACTGAGAATCTGCTGGCGAACGAGCTGGGTTTTGACGAGAGGCTTAAGACCGTGATAAAGGCATTCGAGGCCGGCTACATCAAGCCTCTGGACCTCGGCCGTACTAACGGAAGGTGTTTTACCTCAATAGTCGGCTTTGGATTTGATGGCCGTGTCGTCGAACGAGTCAGCCGTCAGCGCAGCGGCCATATAGACTACTTCGATTACTTCTGGCCAATCTGGCGAACGTTCTGGGACTATGAATTTGGCTCAATGAAGGTGGAAGTGGACACAGAAGAAATTTTTGACGGGCGAGGATTGGTCTTTGTCGGCAATATCTCACGATATGCCCTCGGCCTTAAAATATTGGCCAACGCCGATTTCAGTGATGGTCTGCTGGATGTATGTATCTACAAATGTGCCTGCCGCACGCATCTTGTAAAGCATTCGCTGATGACGGTCTTGAAGGAGCACACACACTGCCGCGATGTAATCTATCGTCAGGGCAGCAAGATTACCGTAAGCCCCAATAGCGCTAACATAAGGACTGAGATTGACGGTGACCCCGGCCCTGCTCTGCCGGTCAAGATTGAGGTAATACCACACGCTGTCAATTGTGTCGTACCGGAAGGTGCCAGGCCGGCAGGTATAAGAACAAGAATTATCAGAGCGATGCGTTAATTCGGAGTGCCTAAAGTTTGGAGTGTCCGAAGTGCCTAAAGTCAAATCAGTCAGGTTTCGTTGTGTTGCTGTAACTTTAGCTCACTTTAGGCACTTTAGTTCACTTTAGCTCACTTTTAGAACGAGGTATGGCAAAAATGAACTTCAAAATTGGTAATGTCGAGGTTGGTTTGAAGCAACCCCTGTTTTTAATTGCAGGTCCCTGTGTTATCGAAAGCAGGGACCAGTGCCTTGAAATTGCCGATAGACTCGTGGAGATTGGCCGGCGCAGCGGTATCGGAGTAATTTTCAAGGCCAGTTTTGACAAGGCTAATCGCTCCAGTATATCCAGTTTTCGTGGTCCCGGCCTGAAAAAAGGACTGGAAATTCTTTCGGCTGTCCGTGCAAAGAGCAATTTGCCGGTTATGACCGATGTTCACGAGCCGGCACAGGTTGCACCGGTTAGTGAAGTCGTTGATTGCCTGCAGGTGCCGGCTTTTCTTTGCAGACAGACCGATTTGCTTTGCGCCTGTGCGGCTACGCCCAGAGCCGTGAATGTAAAGAAAGGACAATTTCTTTCGCCTGATGAAATGAAGAATGTCGTCGAAAAAATACGTGCCTGTGGAAACGAAAAGATAATGCTTACCGAGCGAGGTACATTTTTCGGCTACAATCGACTGGTTAATGATATGACGGCAATCCAGTCTATGAAAAATCTGGGTTGCCCTGTTGTTTTTGATGCGACTCACAGTACCCAGCAGCCGGGCGGTCTCGGATATGCCAGTGCAGGCCGACCGCAAATGACCCCCATACTTGCCAAAGCGGCTGTCGCAGCCGGCGCAAACGGCCTTTTTATTGAGGTCCATCCCGAACCGAAAAAAGCAAAATCCGACGCCGCCTGTATTATGCCCATCGACCGGCTCGAGGACCTCCTGAAAGTATGCAAACAAATCTTTGAGGTTGTACACGGATAATAAAGTGGCTGGCGAAGAGAAATATCTGTATGGGCCGGTGCCCTCCCGCCGGCTGGGACGAAGTTTGGGGGTCGATATCGTTCCTCTTAAGGTCTGCACCCTCGATTGTATATACTGTCAGCTCGGCAGAACCGCTAAAAAAACCCTCCAGCGCCGCCAGTATGTCTTGCCGGCAGCGGTCTTGGCTGAACTTGAGCACAGATTGGCACAGGGACTGCAGGCCGATTTTATCACCATAAGCGGCAGCGGCGAGCCTACGCTGAATTCCGCCCTCGGCGAAATTGTCGTCGGCATAAAGAACCTTACTGAAATCCCTGTGGCCATACTGACAAACGGCACATTGCTGTACGATAAGGACGTTCGGGCCGATTGTGCAAAGGCCGATGTGGTATTGCCTTCTCTGGATGCCGGCGACGAGCAGACCTTCCGGAAAATCAATCGCCCATACCCCGATATCAGTATCGAAAAGCTGGTTTCGGGTCTGTCTTCCTTTAGGGATGAGTTTACTGGTCGGATATGGCTTGAGGTATTTTTGGTAGAGTCTGTCAATACCGACGCCGCAGCGATAGTGAAAATCAGCGAGGCCATAAAGCGGATTCGGCCGGACAAAATCCATCTTAATACGGCTGTTCGGCCGACAGCCGAGAAGAATGTCAGAAGAGTCGATGTCGAAAAGTTAAATGCCATAGCAGCTCAGTTGGGTCCGCGTTGTGAAGTTGTAGCCGATTTTTCGCCGCAGCGGTGCACCGAGTATATGGTAAATAAGGCGCAGGACGTATTATCAGTACTGAAACGCAGGCCTTGTTCATTGGATGATATATGCTCAGGCCTCGGCATCAGCCGAAATGAAGCCCTAAAGTACATCACGCATTTCACGCAGCAGGGCCTTGTGCATTCCGAGCAGAAGGGGGGCGTCACTTTTTTTAGAGCAGATTAGTACCAGCCGCTCCGGGCAGCGGGTAGTAAACTTGTCTGAATTTACCGCTATTTTTCCCTAATTTGTAAAGCCGGAAGTTTTATTGGCCGATAAAAGTATTACCGTTTTCGGCGAACGTGTGATTTTATGATGCTTTGTTGATTGTAGCAATGAAAAGAGGCCGCAGACAACTGGTTTTGAACAAGGGAATCCAAAAGTTTATATTCCGCTATGACAGTGGCTGTGAGGACCAGCTTTTGGAGGCGCTGATTGAGCAGGCAAAGGACAAACGTACGGACTTTGACTGGTTCGACGCCGCCGTCCTGAGTTTCAAACTGACGCAATCGTTGATAAATGAGGCGGACGAACTTTTACGCAAACCCGACACCGCTGATTTGCAAAATGATAGCGCGAGTCCGGACACGCAGCTCTGTATAAATTAGCGAAGTAAGAGGCGTAATCTGCTCTTGGAAAAAGTGGATACAAAGAACTGCTTTTTATGCAGTAAGTTACTGTTAACCCCTTTGATTGGCAGGTGAGTAAATCATGGAAAACAGCGTACTCGTTCAGGAATTTCTGAATTACTTACAGTTTGAAAAAAGGTTTTCTGAGCACACGGCCAAGTGTTATGGAGCGGACCTGACCCAGTTTGGTGGGTTTCTGACTTCCGCCTCCGAGCATACTGGTGGTGACCTCGGCCATGCCGGACTGCACGAGCATCGGGAAGGTGCTGCTGTTGCCGTGGCAACACAGACAAAAGCCGATATAGACCAGACACTTTTTGCGGTGCAGACCGATGATGTCAGGGCTTACCTGACTTTTCTAAACGAGAGAAACTATTCCAAAGCGACCGTCGCTCGCAAGCTCGCAACGCTGCGCAGCTTTTACAAGTTTCTTGTTAAAAGGAGACAGCTTGGCTCCAACCCCGTCTTGGTGGTCAGAACGCCAAAGCAGGAAAAAAGGTTGCCGCGATTCCTCGAATATGAGCAGGTAAGGAAGTTGCTTGAAACTCCACCTATGGATAACTGGCTCGGCGCAAGGGACAGAGCCATTATGGAAACGCTTTACAGCACTGGTATGAGGGTCAGCGAGCTTGTCGCACTGAATATGGACGATATCGATTTCCTCGGTGAGGTTGTGCACGTCAGGGGCAAGAATAAAAAGGAGAGAATCACCCCGATAAGCTCCTCAGCCTTGCAGATTATTCAGCATTATCTCGAGTTCAGAAATAAAAGAGCTCAGAACAATGCCAATTTTGACTCGAAAGTTCTGTTCGTCAACAAGCACGGCCGGCGACTCAGCACTCGCAGTGTCCGCCGAAAAATGGACAAGTATCTGAAAATTGCTGGACTTGACCCTTCAGTCAGTCCACATACTCTTCGCCACAGTTTTGCCACACATATGTTGAACAATGGTGCGGACCTCAGAAGTGTTCAGGAAATGCTCGGCCATCAGTCTTTATCGACCACGCAGATTTATACCCATCTTACGACAGGCAAGCTCAAGAAGGTTTACCAGGGCGCCCACCCGAGGGAAACCGAGCATGACGATAATCAGTGGTAAAAACCGGCTGCCGGGCGGAGGCAGGCAGCTGCAGAAATCGAAAAGCCGGGACTTTTAAATCCCGGCTTTTTTGTCTAATAGATGCCCTCCAGGTGTCGAATTATCCTGAAATTTTCTCCGCGGTGGTTTTTGTGCCTTCTTTGGTGCCGACACTCTCATCATTTTCTGATTGCAGTTCGTTATTCTCGCCGATGTATGTGGGCACAAGCTCTTTAATCTTCTCAATTATCTGCCGGTGGTCTTGGCTTTTGGCGATTTCAATCAGTTCGTTTATGCCGGTGCGAAGTTTCTCTCGGTCCTTTGGAATGTTCTTCCATATCCTGATTTTAGGATGACTTGTGCGGAGCATATCTTCGCCTTCGATTGAAAGCTCTTCGAAAAGTTTTTCGCCAGGCCGAATCCCTGTGAACTGTATTTCAATGTCTTCCTCGGGACTGAAACCGCTGAGGGTAATAAGTTCTTTTGCCAAATCGACTATCTTTACCGGCTCGCCCATGTCTAAAACAAAAATCTCTCCTCCTTTGCCCATCGTAGCAGCTTGGAGAACCAGTTGACTTGCTTCTGGTATGGTCATAAAGTATCGCTTCATTTCAGGGTGGGTAACGGTTACGGGGCCGCCCTCTGCTATTTGCTTCTTGAATATAGGTACGACCGAACCTTCAGAATCCAGGACGTTTCCGAACCGGACCGTTACAAATTGCGTCTTGCTTATTCTGCTCAGGTCCTGGATATACATTTCCGCGATTCGCTTTGATGAGCCCATTATGCTGCTCGGATTGACCGCCTTGTCCGTGCTAATCATCACAAAGTTAGTAGTGCCGTAATTATTCGCGGCATCCGCAGTAACTTGTGTACCCACAACATTATTCTTAATAGCCTCGCCCGGGTTGAGCTCCATCAACGGCACATGCTTATGAGCTGCGGCGTGAATAACAACCTCAGGCCGGTACTTCTCGAAAATCTTGTTGACGCGGGTTTTGTCGGTGATGTCGCAGATGATTGCTTTTATCGGTAGTTCCGGAAATCGACGATGCAGTTCCCGCTCTATGTAAAACAGCGGATTTTCCGCCTGCTCGATAAGCAAAAGCAGCTTAGGCCTGAAATTACAGACCTGCCTGCACATCTCCGAGCCGATTGAGCCGCCGGCTCCGGTAACAAGAATCACCTTGTTCTTTAGGAAAGTCTCTATTGAACGCAGGTCAAGCTCAACAGCTTCTCTGCCTAACAGGTCGTTGATTTCCACATTTCTAATCTGAGAGACCCGCAATTTACCCGACGCAATATCCGTCATCGACGGCACCGTCCGGAAACGGATTTTGGTTCCTTCGCATACCTGAATGACGCGTCTTCGCTGACGGTGGGTTGCTGATGGCATTGCGATTGCGATTTCTTCGATGTTGCGGTCCCTGCATATCTTCGGCAGCTCTTCCACAGTCCCCAGCACTGGCAAATTGTGGATAAACGTCCCTTGTTTGCGGATGTCGTCGTCGATGAAGCCGACCACATCGTACTGTGCGACCGGCATTCGGTGAATTGCACGCAGCAGCTCTTCGCCGGTATTGCCGGCGCCGACTATGAGAAATCGCTTCAGCGGGCCGCGCTCCTCTGTGCGGAACTCCTCATGGTATAACCTTATCGCCATTCGCAGACCCGCCAGCAGCAGAACCGTCGCGAACATATCAGCCATAAATACTCCCTGGCCGACTTCGGTTATCGCAGTCATAGCCTGCCGGATTGTCGTTGTGCTCATAAAGGCGTACCACAGTGCTACGATTACGAACGTGCTGACTAATGATGCCCGCAGTATGCCTAAAAGGTCGGAAATCCCAACGTAGCGCCACCACCCGCGATACTGCTTGAAAAGACCGAATACCACCAGCTTGATAATAACGAAAAATAGCAAGCAAAATCGGATACTGCCCCACCACCCAGCTTCGGCTGAAACGCATATTGTAGGCCAGCAGAAATGACAGTAGTAACGACACCGCGAAGGTGATTATATGGGTGAAAATAATCAGGGGTTTGCGAAACATTAGCAGCCTCGGCGGTGGGGCTGGCAGTGACGAAACGCTTCTTTCACTGTCTTCTGTGTGTGTATTTGTCTTTGATTCCGGCATATTTATAAGCCTATGGCTTATTTCCCCGGCAATATCCCAGCTTCAGGAAATGGGATATGAAATTACCCTGCATCCTAAGGCTCTTACACAAAGTTGAGCAAAGTCGAATCCAAATTAAATATAGCAATAGTTTAAGCGATTGTCAAATAATTTACGCCCACCAGCCCGGATGGTTCGTTGTTATCGGTACTACCTGTGGTTTTTACTTGTACGCCTGTGGCGTAAACACTTTGCCCGCTGTAAACCGCCGGCCTTGCCAGCAGCGTATTATACTTTATAATGCTTAAAGAATGATTGGTTCATTTACAGTTTTAACTGAATTACGAAGGGGAAAAAATGCTCAAAATTATTAACGAAACTTTTTTA
>CAVXEF010000025.1:0-21474 GCA_963760535.1 uncultured Phycisphaerales bacterium | reverse complement strand
CCAGTCCGGGCCCAGCGAGTGATCGCACGGGGCCACGAGACGCCCGTTCGCGAGTTGGATGCCATGGCCGGGTCCCGTGGCATACCACCGCCATTCGGGTTCGCGCACCCGCTCCGAAATCTCTTGGGGCGCCGACCAAGTGACTCCATCGTCCGTGCTTCGCGTGATCCAAACGGCCCTCGGTGGAGCCTCACCTCGCATAATCATGCTTTCATTGATGGCGCCCTTGTTCTTTGTGAGCAGCAGCAGGACCGCACCGGTTCTGCGATCCGCGATCGGACACGGGTTCCCGCACGTATCCTCGCCGCCGGCGCCGACCACCTGCAACGGTCCCCACGAATGACCGTTGTCCGTGCTGCGCCGGAGTACCGTGTCTATTGCGCCAGAGTCATCGCGCCCGCGTTTCCGTCCCTCGCAGAAAGCAAGCAACGTCCCATTCTTCGTGACGGCCAGCGCCGGGATCCTGAACGTGTGATAACCCTCCGTGCCCGAGACAAACAAGTCCGTCTGCTCGAAACGAACAGGGGGCTGTGCCTGCCGGTCCTCTTTTCCCGAATGGACTGATTTGCCAGTCATCTCAGCATTCCGCGAGGCGCACCCAATAATACCGATCATTATGAGAAGGAAAACGCCTGGCACGATTCTCATTCGAGTCCCCAACTTCGCACTCCGCACTTGGCGCCGAGTATGATAGAAGCATGTCTCCAATTCAAGAAAACACCCTCGTGGTCTTAGGTCCGACGGCTTCCCGAAAGACTCGTCTCGGCGTGGAACTGGCCCGCCAGTTGGGGGGTGAGATCATCTCCGCGGATTCCCGGCAGGTATACCGCGGACTCGACATCGGGGCGGGCAAGGACCTGGCCGAGTACACCATCGACGGCGTCGCAATTCCGTATCACCTCATCGACATCGCCAATCTCAGCCAGGAGTTCAGCGTTTTCGATTACCAACAGCGGTTTCACGAAGCCTTCACGTCACTACAGCGTCGCGGCGTGCTTCCCGTGGTCGTCGGCGGGACCGGACTCTACCTCGAGGCCGCGCTCAAAGGATACCGCATGGTGGCCGTTCCGGAGAACGCGGGAACTCCGGGCCGAGTTGAACTTGCTGTCGTACGATCAACTGGTCGATCTCCTGAAGTCATTGAAGGAGAACCTTCACAACATCACCGACCTTGAAAACCGCGACCGCATGATCCGCGCCATCGAGATAGCGGTCTACTCGCGCGATCACGACCCGGAACCCGCCCCCGATATCCGGCCTCTCATCATCGGGACCCAATGGGACCGCCAAGAGCTCCGCGCGCGAATCCGCGTTCGTTTGCATGAACGGATCGAAGCCGGGATGATCGAGGAAGTCGTCGGTCTCCACGACGCGGGCGTCCCCTGGACCGCCTCGAACGTCTGGGCCTCGAATACCGGTTCATAGCGGACCACCTCCAAGGCCGAATCCGCAACAAGAACGACCTCGCACAGAAACTCTATATTGCCATGTCAGTTCGCCAAGCGACAGGAAACGTGGTTCCGACGGATGGAACGCAACGGACTGAGCGTCCATTGGATTCCCCGGGCCGATTTCAGCGTTGCCAAACAAGTCATTGAAGAGCATCTATCAAGAGACAAGGGGTTGCTACCCCTTGTCCCCACAGTTTGTCGTGGCTTGACAAACTGTGGGCACAGCTCGCGGGAAAAAGCGCCGTGCCTAGGTCGATCGAAACGCACTCAAGAGTATTTACTGAAGCGCGCCGGTCTGGAAACTCGCCCGCTCGTTTCCGGGTCGTGCGAAAACGTCGACCAGGTCGTTGTGATCCCGTCCCTGGCGGAGAAGGAGAACCTCTTCAAGACCCTCGACTCGCTGGCGCGGAACCCCCTCGACGATCTGCAAAGGACGCTCGTGATCTGCGTCGTCAACAACCGCGCTTCGCATCCCTTTCCCGACATCGAGAACAACAGCAAGACCCTTTCCATCCTCGATGCCGCACACCACAGTTTGTCGTCGTTTGACAAACTGTGCGAACAGACCCCCTCCGAACTTGTCGATGCGCTGGAAAGAGGCTTGCGTCTGGCGTACATCGATGCCTCATCCGCGGGCTGTGAGCTGTCCGGCAAGAGCGGCGTCGGAACTGCCCGCAAGATCGGACTTGATTGGGGACTCTCGATACTCGACGCCTCACATGCGGATCCCGGCGTTCTTCTTTCGCTCGATGCCGATACCTGGGTCGATTCCAACTATCTCCATGCGGCGCGTGCGTGCTTCAGCCGTCCGGACGCATGGGCTGCGGTGATTCCATTTGCCCATCGTTTGGAAGGAAGCCCGACCGAAATCGCGGCCATCGTCTGCTACGAGATCTTCCTCCGGTATCACGTTATGGGTCTTGCTTATGCGCGTTCACCCTATGCGTTTCATTCCATCGGCTCCGCTATGGCATGCACTGTCGACGCGTACGTCGCCGTATCCGGCATGAACCAGCGTCAGGCGGGAGAGGACTTCTACTTCCTGCAACAGCTTGCAAAGACCGGCCGCGTCGACACGATCCGCGGCACAGCCGTGTATCCGTCGCCCCGCCCTTCGCACCGCGTGCCGTTTGGGACCGGCCAACGCGTCCGCCGCTTCCTTGACGCCTCCCAGGACGAGTACCTGCTTTACGATCCCCGCTGCTACGCGGTGCTCAAGGCGTGGCTCTCGCATGTTTCCCAGCATCTGCACGACACAGTTTGTCTCCGTTCGACAAACTGTGGCGCCGATAAAAACTTATGACACTGCGGATTGTCCGGCAAAGGGTCGGAGCCGCCTGATATTTTTGCTTGACAAAGTCGTGCTGTTACACTATTTAAGACTGCTTTGAAATCGATAAACAGTGCATTGGTGTAAAAGACACGACGGTGTTTTTGCCCATCCTTGTTTAAGGGTTGACGGCATCGATAAGAAATCGAACATTAGAGCAACGGAGTGATTACAGTGCTACCAGCAAAAAAGACCAGTAAAACCAGGACTCGCACACGTCGCAGCCACCATCGGCTGAAACCTGTAAATTATTCGGTATGTCCGCAGTGTGAGCAGGCGAAGCTGCCGCACGCAGCCTGTGAAAACTGCGGTTATGTCAATCCGAGGATAACCTTAAAGCTGGGCAAGGAGGAGAGCAGCTAAGTATGCGAATCGCTGTCGACGCAATGGGTGGTGATTATGCACCAGATGAGATTATCCGGGGCGTACTGGAATCAATCGAGCTGCTTGACGACAAAGATGAGGTGATTCTCGTGGGCCCGTCGGATGTCATCGAGTCGCAATTGACTGCGCTGAAGGCCCGACGGGAGCATCTTAGCGTTGTCGATGCGCCTGAAGTTATCGCTATGGATGAGCCTCCGATTGAGAGTCTGCGCAGGAAAGTTAAAAGCTCCATTGCGGTCATTGCCAAACTTGCCAAGCGGGGCCAGGCGGACGCTGTGATTTCCGCCGGCAACACCGGCACGTGTGTAGCGGCGTTTCAGATAAGGATGCGAAATCTCCCCGGCGTTAATCGCCCGGGCATAGCGGTGGTCTTTCCGACCTTCGAGGGACCTGTAACGATATGTGACGTCGGCGCCAATATCGCGTGCAAGCCGATAAACCTCTATCAGTATGCCGTAATGGCACGCATTTATTCAAAACATCTTATCGGAATCGAGAACCCTCGCGTCGGACTTATGAGCATCGGCCAGGAGGACGCCAAGGGCAATGAAATAGTGAAAAAGGCTCGCGAAATGATAAAATCCGACACCAGTATAAACTTTATCGGCAATATCGAAGGCCGAGACGTCTTCCGAGGCGTCTGTGACGTCGCGGTTTGCGATGGTTTCGTCGGCAATGTGGTTTTGAAGCTGACCGAAGGACTTGTAGATGGCCTTTTCAAGGCGATAAAACATGAGCTTAGCTCCGAAAAACTGCTGCTTGCTATGAAATTCAAACCGGTGATGGAAAGAATCTATAACAAGTACGACTACAATGAGTACGGCGGCGCACCGCTGCTGGGCATTAACGGAACAGCTCTTATATGTCACGGCGCCAGCAGGAGCCGAACAATCAAAAACGCTGTTCTCGCGTCAAAGAGATACCATACTCGAAAGGTAAATGACAAGATTGCGGAGTACCTGTCAACAACACCTTTTTGTGATGAGTCACAAAGGCGCCAATCTCAGGACAGTTACGTAGGGACAAGGGATGACCAGACAAATTAACGGAGGGAGCATTCCCTATCACGCAGTTATAACCGGCCACGGTTCATTTGCGCCGGCTAAAACCCTGACGAACGAAGAGTTGGCTAAAATGGTCGATACCACGGATGAATGGATTACAACCCGAACAGGAATCAAGTCCCGGCATATTACCAGCGACGATGAAACCACGGCGTATTTGGCTACGGAAGCGGCCAAGAAGGCCTTGAAAAAGGCCGGTCTCGATGCCGGCGAGGTCGAGCTTATTATTGTGGCCACCATCACGCCGGAGATGGTCTTTCCTTCAACGGCGAGCTTTGTGCAGCGGGCTCTGGGGGCAAAAAAGGCGTGGGTCTTCGACCTGGCTGCGGCCTGCAGCGGCTTCGTCTATGGTTTGTCTATTGTACAGCAGTTCCTCGAAAGCGGCCGATGTAACAACGCCCTTGTGATAGGCGCGGAAACTCTGACAAAAATCACCGACTGGAGTGACCGAACAAGCTGCATTCTCTTCGGCGACGGGGCAGGGGCGGTTGTGCTTGAGCGAAAAAAAGACGGCCAAAGCGGTATCCTGTACAGCATTATGGCCTCCGATGGAAATAAATGGCGGGCCTTGAACTGCCAGGCTTATGGTTCTCGCCATCCCGCAAACAAAAAGCTGGACGACCCAAAGAAAACGTATATGGAAATCAGGGGTAGAGAAGTCTATCAGCAGGCTATTCGGCGAATAGTTGAGACCGTTACCAGCTGTCTGGAACATTGCAACCTGAGCATAGATGATATCGCGATGGTCATTTCACATCAGATGAACGCGAGGATTATCGAGTCCGCGGCCAGGCGCCTGAAACTGCCTCCTGAAAAGGTTTTTCTGAACATAGCAGAATACGGAAATACGTCGGCAGCATCGGTGCCAATCGCCTTTGACGAGTGCGCCAGAAAGGGAAAAATCAAGAAAGGCGATATTATTATTTTCGTGGCATTCGGCGCAGGGTTGACCTGGGGAGCTAATGTGATTCAATTTTGAATGAGTGGATAATATGAAAACCGCTCTTTTATTTCCGGGACAGGGGGCTCAGACCATCGGTATGGGTGCCGACATCGCTGCGGATTTCCCCGAGGCGGCGGAAATTTTCAAAAAGGCAGACGATGTTCTCGGTTTTAACCTGAGCCAGATTTGTTTTAGGGGGCCTGAAGAGACGCTTAATACCACGACGATTTCACAGCCTGCGATTTTTGTGACCTCAGCGGCGATACTGGAGGTGCTGCGGAGCAGGCGTCCCGATAGCGCATTTACAAACGTTGACGCGACCGCCGGCCTTAGCTTAGGTGAATATACCGCTTTGTACGCGGCGGGCGTGCTGAGTTTCGCCGACGCCGTTGTTCTGGTCCAGAGGCGAGGCTATGCGATGCAAACCGCCTCCGATGATGCCAAAGGTGCGATGGTCTGTATTATCGGACTTGACGAGGCAGCCGTTAATGCTCTTTGTGCCGAGGCGAGCCGGGGCCAGCTTTTAACAGCAGTGAATTTCAACTGTCCAGGCCAGGTTGTGATAAGCGGTGCCAAAGGTGCCTGCGACCGGGCAGAGGCTCTGGCTGACAAATACGGTGCCGTAAAAACCTTTCGGCTGCACGTGGCTGGTGCCTTTCACACCGAAATGATGGCCCCAGCCGTCGATATACTCAGAAAGGCACTGGCCAATTCTGTTATCCGCAACCCCGATAGGACCAGGATTATCGCCAATATCGATGCCGAATATTACACCGGCTCGGAAGGTATTTCAGAGGGCTTGATAAAGCAGTTGACCTCTCCCATTTTTTGGCAAAAATGTATGGAGCGGCTCCTCGCTGATGGAGTGGAGGAATTTTATGAGATTGGCCCCGGCAAGGTACTGGCGGGCCTTATGAAAAGAATCAGCAGGAAAGCAAAAATCACGAGTATAGGTACTTTGGAGGAGTTAAAGCAGATAGTAGGTGTTTGAACATAACCCAACTTGTGGCTTTTGCATTTGGGGACTTACTGCACTAATTTTATTGGGAGATTGGAAAAATGGCGGAAAAGAGGTTGGCTGTTGTAACCGGTGCTGCGAGGGGGATAGGGCGGGCAATCGTTCTTGAGCTGCTCAAACAGGGCCGGCTGGTTGCAGGACTCGATATAAACGCTGAGCAGTTGAAGGAGCTTGAGAGCATTGTGGGGCAGGCTGGTTTTAGCTGTGTAACACGCTGCGTGGATATTACAGACACCGCGAAATTCACGGAGGTGCTTGAATCCCTCGCTTCTGAGTATGGCGGGATAGGTATTCTCGTGAATAATGCCGGCATCACCCGAGACGGCTTGCTTATGCAGATGAGCGATGAAGATTTCGACCGGGTTCTTGCCGTTAATCTGCGGGCTGCTTTTGTTGCGATGCGTGTCGCAGCGAGGTCTATGGTCAGAAATAAGTACGGCCGAATCAT
The DNA here is from genome assembly GCA_963760535.1 of uncultured Phycisphaerales bacterium. Taxonomy (GTDB): domain Bacteria; phylum Planctomycetota; class Phycisphaerae; order Sedimentisphaerales; family Anaerobacaceae; genus CAVXEF01. The sequence continues at coordinate 14,836 of CAVXEF010000025.1, read as the reverse complement.
CAGTCTAAGCTCGGTTTCCGGTGTAATTGGCAACGCAGGCCAGGCCAATTACGCCGCCAGCAAGGCCGGCCTTATCGGGTTGACCAAAACAATCGCCCGTGAGCTTGCCAGAAAAAATGTAACGGCAAATTGTATCGCGCCGGGCTTTATCGTTACCGAAATGACGGATAAGCTGCCGGAACCCGTCAAAGAAGCTGCTAAGCAGATTATACCGCTTCGCCGATTCGGCAGTGTTGATGACGTCGCAAAGGCGGTGGCCTTTTTAGCCAGCGACGATGCGGATATATCACGGGCCAGGTCCTCTGTGTGGACGGCGGAATGGCAATGTAAAAAAAGAAAAAAAATGTTTGTATATTAATGCCCTAAAAGGTAATATACCTGCCAAAATGTGGCGCCGGCGGTGCCAGTGGAGGTTTCCGACTGCCGGAAAAGGTTTTTAAGGTAGAAAGAACGCATTTAACCAAGGAGGCTGAGCAAGTGAGTGCTGAACAGTTAGATGTCAAGGCGAATCGAGCAAAAAGTAATCGAAATAATAAGTGAGCAAATGGGTGTGGATAAGTCTGAGATAACACGCGAAACTTCATTCATCAATGATTTAAATGCCGATTCGCTGGATACGGTGGAGCTGGTCATGGAGTTCGAAGACGAATTTGATATGAGCATTCCTGACGAAGAGGCCGAGAAAATCCAGACGGTCGGCGCCGCAATTGATTACATTGTAAATGCAGCACACGCCAAAAGCAGCGAGTAATCAGCGGGTCCCTCCTTATGATGAATAGACGACGAGTTGTTATTACCGGCCTGGGTTGTGTTACCGCTCTGGGCGATTCTGTTGACGCTCTTTTTGCTGCGCTGTGTGCGGCGAGGAGCGGCATTTCAAACATCGAATCATTTGATGTCAGTGCCTACCCTGTTAAGTTCGGCGGCGAAATAAAGGACTTCGACCCTACCAGATATATCGAGCAGCGTGATGCGAAGCGGATGGACCGCTTTGCGCAGTTTGCGGTCGCCGCAGCGGGCCAGGCCGTCAGCGACAGTGGACTTGATTTCTCCAAAGAAGACCTAAGCCGTACCGGTGTCATCGTCGGTACAGGTATAGGGGGAATCGGGGAAATCGAACAGCAGCACATAAGGCTTCTGGAAAAGGGACCCGGCAAGCTCTCGCCTTTTTGTGTCCCGAGGCTTATGGCCAATGCTGCCAGCGGGAATATCGCGATTCAATACGGCCTGCGTGGGCCCAATTTTTCCGTCTCAAGCGCCTGTGCCTCCGCCACGCACTCTATCGGCGAGGCCTTCTGCAATATCACCGCCGGTCGCAGCGACGTCATAATAACAGGCGGTTCCGAAGCCGCCCTGACACCCGTCGGATTGGCCTCCTTTTGCGCAGCAAAGTCGCTGAGCACGCGAAACGATAACCCTGCCGCAGCTTCAAGACCGTTTGATAAGGATAGAGACGGCTTTGTCCTCTCCGAGGGTGCTGGTATCCTGGTTCTGGAGGAGCTTGAGCATGCAAAAAAGCGCGGCGCACACATATACGCTGAGCTTCTCGGCTACAGTGCTACCGACGATGGTTACCATATCACCGCACCTCTGCCGGACGGCGCAGGTGCCGCAGCGGTAATGCAACTGGCATTGGCCGATGCAGGCATAGAAAAGGAAAAGGTCGATTATATCAACGCCCATGGAACCGGTACGGAACTAAATGACATAGCTGAAAGCATTGCTGTCAAAACTGTTTTTGGCGAGCTTGCCTATAAGCTGCTTGTCAGCTCCACCAAAAGCAGCCTCGGTCATCTGCTCGGTGCAAGCGGCGCCGTTGAGCTGATTGTTTGTGTGAAGACAATTGAGGAATCGGTTGTCCCTCCCACCATTAATCTCGAGAATCCCGACGAGCGATGCGACCTTAAAATGGACTTTGTTCCGCTTCAGGCCCGCAAGGCGACCGTCAATATCGCTATGAGTAATTCCTTCGGCTTTGGCGGCCACAACGCCTGCCTTGTCGTCGGAAAATACACCAGCTAATTTTACCGCCGGGAACACGGAGAAACCGTCAGCAATTATTAACACCTTTAATAATCATTTATCATTTCAGAGGTTTTTTCCGCAGATTTGATGGATTTGCCAAGCTTATCAATTGAATTAAGACAGGCGATTATTAAAATGGTAAGGTGAAAGCGAACTTTTTGAAGGGCGATAAAATGAAAGCGAAAAAGTGTTGGATTTTGGTAGGCTTGGTTGTGGGAATTTTTGCATCTGCCAACTCAGCTACAGAGGATAGCGAAGCACGTAGTTCTTTGGCTGGACTGCAAGGCATTTATGTTCTGGTTGCGCCTCTACCTGCATGGACAGAGCAGTATGGGCTGACAGTACAAGAAACTCAAGCACAAGTAGAACTGCGACTTCGTCAAGATGGTATTAAGGTGCTTTCTAAAATAGAATCTGATCGCATGGTGGGCAGGGTGTTCCTATACGTAAATATCAATACACAAAAATTACCTGTGTACATGGGCAGGGAAGAGTGTCCTGTAAGTTGTGGTTTAGAGCTTCGCCAAGATGTCTATTTGGCAAGAGACCAGGCCAAATTTGTGGGAGGTGTCGCAACTTGGGGTATGAGTAGTGTTGGGCTTTGTAGCACTAACCAGCTTCCAAAATTCATCAAAACAAGTATTGATAATTTGCTCGACCATTTTATCAACGACTACCTTGCAGCTAATCCGAAGGAGCATTCGGCAGATGAAAAAACACCGTGGCGCATTGAAGCCAAAGTTGGCCAGGACTTCGTCATTACCCTGGGCTCGAATCCAACAACCGGCTATTCCTGGCAGCTGGCTGAACCTTTGCCCAGAATGTTAAAGCTGCAAAGCAAAAGATATATACCGGATATACCACAGAAAATAGGTGGTGGGGGTACGGAAAAATGGACCTTTAAACCTGTTCGTAGCGGCGAGGTGATTATCATTTTTGAATACGTTCGGCCATGGCAAAAAGAAACACCACCAGTTAGGCGGCGAAGCTTTTCTATTGTAGCAGAGTAACTTTTCCCGATTGAGATGTGCCAGCTACAAAGGACACAGTTCCAAAAGTGAGAAAACTAAGGACAGTCACTGCCGTCTGTGGCCAATTCAGAAAGTCATCGAATCTGCAAAGATGTCCTGAAATTTCGGTTCATGTGCGATTTCGACATGTTTGATTTTGCGGGCTAATTCACCGGCTTTCGTCCTCAAATCCCGGCTCAAAAGTATCATTTGTGCACCGCTGCACGCGGCGTTGCCGATGAAGTGGATGCGTTCAGCCGGCACATTCGGCAATAGGCCTATCCGCATCGCACTTTCTATCCGGATGTAGTTGCCGAATGCACCGGCTAAATAGATATGCCGGATGTCATCGTCGCCAATGCCGATTTTTTTCTGCAAAAGCTTTATCCCGGTTCGGATTGCTGCCTTTGCGAGCTGCACTTGTCGGATGTCTTCCTGTGTCAATAGAAGTCGCGTTGTTGGTTGTCGCTTGTTGTTCGGCGAGAACAAAGGCTGGCTGATTATTGTGTCTGACGATTCGTGAGCGAATGGCTGGCGGCAAATTAGCCGGGCAGTTTTTCGGCCTCTGCGAATCGGCCGGTTTTGTCAATAATGCCTAATTGCACCAGCACCGCCACCGCGTCGATTAAGCCGCTTCCGCAGATGGAGCGTGGCAGCCGGCCGCCTATGACATCTAAGTCTATGTCATTTTTGCTTACGATGACAGCTTCTATTGCGCCTTCGGATGCTCTGCTGCCGCAGCTTATCCGTGCGCCTTCAAGAGCGGGCCCGGCGGCACAGCTTGCGGCGTAAAGTTCGTTCGCGGTCCCAAGGACTATTTCGCCGTTTGTGCCGATGTCGACTATCAGCGTCATTTCATCTGCTGAATCGATGCCGGCTGCAAGCGCCGCGGCGGTGGTGTCTGAGCCTACGAAGCCCGCGATATTTTCAACGGTATAGATGTTCCCAGCGGGGTTGATGGAAAGTTTCAGCTCATCCGGCCGGCGATTGTGGGCCTCGACGGAAAAGGCCCTGTATGGGGCCTGCCCGAGCTGCGCAATGGGAAATCCCAGGAAGATATGGTTCATAGTCGTGTTGCCGACAATGCACGCTTCGTATATATGCTCTGCATTTATGTGTGCCTGTTTGCAGAGCCGGCTGATTAGTTTGTTGATACAGTCGGTTATTGCCTTGCGCAGCTCAGCCAATTTGGCACTCGCCTCGCTTTCGCTACGGCGAAGCGGGTCGGATTGAGCGTATGCGATTCTGCTGATGACGTCATCGCCGTATTGGGTCTGCGGGTTGAGCTCCGCCTCCGTCGCTATGCAGCGCCCGTCCTTCATATTGAGTAGTTTCACTACGACGGTGGTTGTGCCAATATCAACAGCCAGCCCGAATATCTTTTCAGCTCTGTCTCTGTACTTTTCCCATACGTCGGGTCGGCCTTGGGCTTTTGCTCTGGTACCCTCAGTTAAGATTTTTTGCTCGAAAAATCTGGAGGCAGGGGGGATTGTTACTGTAACATCGCTTTCGATTGTGTACTGGCAGGCAAGCACGGCTTTAGAGCCGGGTTCGATCCCTCGACGTTGCTCGGGATGGTGAGCACGTCGAACCATTACAGCACATTTTTTGCACGTGCCTTTGCCGCCACAGGCGGTGTTTAGGATTATGCCGGCCTGACCCGCAGCCTCTAAGAGTGTCGCACCGGCGTGGATTGAAATTCGTCTGCCGTCAGGCTCAAACGTTACGTTATAATGTCTCATTTTGCTACTTGTGGTGAGCTTGCCTGTCCCGAGCGCTGTCGAGGGGTCGAACCCACCGCGTGCGTGGTATTAGCGCCGATTTTTTTATCGCGAGATGTCGGTAAGTCTGCTATCCGCTCTTTTTATGGCGTACTTTCCACTTGGAGTGTCTTTTTTTGCTGCCGATTTTACGCCTTCGTCTTGCTTTTCCCATTTACTTCTCCTGCAATGGATAGGCCATGCCATAGGCAAAGCCCCAAAAAATCTTTTTGCAAACACTTTCAAACAGACAGAATATATGATACCATTATGGGAAAGTAAAGAGCGCAAGGTCTGATTTTGGATTTTGGACTTCTGCCAATTCAGTTTGGGTGAAAAGATGATTCAGTGTAAAGACTGTGAATTTTGCGAAACCGGTCCCGGCGGCCAGAGGGTTTTCAAGTGCGACCCCTTCAGCAACATCAAGGAGCCGGAGTGCCTGGCCAAGTGGCAGCTCATTCGGCTCGATATGCTCGTAGCCAGCTATCAGGGAATGCTTAAGTGGTATAGAAAGTTTGCTCCTCTGCAGGATAAAATCCTAAAATATATGGAGCGGGAAATCGAGGATATAAACGAGTCTGAGCAGTGGAAGCTGGACGAAGATGAGCAGGACGAACAGAACAAAGAAGAGTCTTGAAGGGCCTGAGGAAACTCGGCCCGCCGGCGGGGTTTTTGATGGGGTTTTCGGAATCTATGCAATAAAATTGTCCGGCATTGCGTCTATAATAATGTAACAAAGTGCACCAATATGGCTGTAAGGGAAAATTTGGACCGGATAATAGTCGGCTGTAAGAGCGGCAATGCGGAGTCTTTTTCACAGCTGATTGATATGTACGCCGGCCGATGTTACGGCTATTTTTACCGGCTAACAGGCGACCGCACCGTAAGCGACGATTTGCTTAGCGAGCTATTTGTCAAACTGGTGGAGAAAATCGGCTCTTTTAAGGGCGGCTCTTTCGAAGGCTGGCTGTTCAAAGTCGTATCTAATATCTTCCACGATTACCTAAGGGCCAAGCACCGACAAAGCCGGTTTTTGGAGACCCAGAAAGGTCGGCTGCAGTCTCAGGTATCCGAGCCGGCACACTGCGACGACGGGGCAATCGACAAATTGCAATTACAGTTGAATAAGTTGGATGCCGATACAAGAGAGGTGATAATGCTTCGCTATTATTCGCAGGCGAGTTTCAGGGAAATAGCCCAGATGCGGTCCGAGCTGATAGGAACGACCCTCTCGAAGGTTCATCGCGGACTGAAGAAACTTCGCGAATTGATGGAGGGCTAATGGCGTATGGAAAACCAGAAGAACGAAAATATTGAAAAGCTGTTTAGTGAATTTCTCCCCCAGGAAGACGGCCGGCAGGCTGCGGAGGATGTCCAGGAGGCCGAAAAAATTCTTCGCGAAAATCCTGCTCCATCTCCCGCCGGCGGGCTTTTAGCCGATATTAGCTCTAAAGTTACTAAGGCACTGGCGGCCAAAAGAGCAAAGGCTCTTGTCTACAGAGTGGCTGCTGCCGCGGTGGTTATCATTCTGATTGCTATAGGCGTAAAATTTTTCGGGAAAGGCCCTGCTGCGCAGGCTCCTGTTACTTTAGAGCCGATACAGCGGGCTGTCTGGGAAAGTGACGGCGTTTCCCCAGGTCAGACCAACCTGGCTCTTTTGACGGATGAGGTTGAACAGGTTGAAGCTGAAATATTGAACTTGCGCTTGGGTGGAGGCGGTAGGAATGGCGGCGGAAAATTTATCGAAATCGAAACGGAATTAACTGATGTCGGCGGCGATTTTTGGAAAGGATAAAAAATGAAGACAAAATATGGTCTCTTACCGGCTCTGGTGGCGATAGCCTCTTTAGTAACATTTAGTTACCCTTGCCGGGCGCAGCAGCCTGCGCAACAAGTCTCAGCTGATACAAACGCTCAGCAGGCACCCACTGATACAAACAAGCCCGCTCCGCCGGCGTCGAGGTTTGAACCGGATGAAGCCGCGGTAAAGGCGATGATGGAGCGGCTGACCAGCGCAGACCCGCAGCGAGCCGAGGAGCTGGAAAAGCTGCGTCAGACAGACCCTGAAAAATTCAAGATAGAACTTGGAAAAGTTATGCGCGATATGGCCTACTGGAGGATTAAGAGCCGCGATGAGCAGGGCCGGCAAAGACATCGCCCCGCTGCAGAGGTGCCTTTCGCACCGGCTGGCGAACGTGAGCGCGGGCCGTCGGCTGCGATGCACCAAATCCACGAGGAGTACCTCCAGTGGCTGCAAGACAATTACCCCGATGAAGCGAAAGAACTGGCTAAGCTGAAAGAACAAAACCCACAGCTTTATATGAGAAAACTCGCCCTTAGCTTCAAAACTTATGGGAAAATAGCAGAAGTCGCAAGGGAAAATCCTGAATTGGCCGGGGTCCTCAAAGAGGATTTGGAGTTGAGGAGACAGAGTGAGAAACTACTTGGCAGAATAAAAGCTGCTGCGGACGAAGGAAAGAAACAACAGTTGGTTAAGGAACTGGAAGGGGTAACTGGCGCCAGATTCGACCTGATTGTCAAAAGGACTCAGATACAATATGAGCAGCTTAACAAAAAGCTTGAGCAGCTCAAAGAGGAGGTAAAAGAGAATGCAGCCAAGGTTGAAAAGTGGAAGGACCCGGAGTTTAAGAAGCAGAGCGTAAAAGCCCGAATGGAAGAGCTGCTCAGCGAAACCGAAAAATTCAGCTGGGAGTAACCAGCCGTTTCAATCCTTATTGCAGGGTGGACTTCAGACTCTGCAGGTCTTATAATTTGTTTCGCATTCGTTCAGCCTCGGTTGCCTGTCTGAGTATCCTTTTTTCTTTTGACGTCAGGCTGTGAATACCGTGCTCGTGTACCTTCGCCAGTATCCTGTCAAGCTCTGCCTGCAGATTCCGTTGCTTAGCCGTTTTTCTGCGGTGCATACTTGTTTGGATTTTGAATTTGATTCCATCCCGCCAGGACTGTGAAAGGACATAAATGACTCCGGTCGCCATTCCCGCAAGATGTGCTGCGTGGCCGCCCGCATTGGCTGCTCTTGTTATGACGTAGAAAAAATACATAGCGCCGAAGATTATTGCTGCCGTTCTGATTGATATGGGAAAAAACAGAGGAAAGATAAACAATCTGATGCGTGGAAACAAAATTGCACAGGCAGCTAATGTACCGAGTATCGCGCCGGAAGCCCCGACCATTGCCATAGCCGGCAAAAAACCAACAGCCACCAGCAGAAGGTAAAACACGCCTCCCGCCGCCCCACAGCCCAGGTAAAATATCAGAAACTTTCTGCTGCCCCAGTATCTTTCAAGTGTCGGCCCAAGAAAATACAGGCCTATCATATTGAAAACAATGTGAGTAATCCAATTTGGGTCGTGCAGAAACTGGTAGGTTACAAGTCTCCAAAGCTGCAGCGCCCGTAGCAGCGTAGTAGGGTCTAACTGAAACCAGTCATAAATAAAAATGCCCAGTGGTTTTATAGTTATTGCCGCCAGAAACACGGCTACGTTGATTATTAACAGCCACTTGGTTACCGTCGTGACGCCGGGAAAACCCATCTGCATCGGCGGTCCGTAATGGTAAAAAGGCTGATGCCTTTCCTGACCGTATTCTCTGTCGTAAAGCCCCATACTTGTACGCCTCTGGCGTAGTAAAAAGTTTAAAAGTTTAAGCTAAAAATTAAAGAGCCGCTCATTTATATAATATCGGCTGATTTAACTGAATGCTCAAAGGCGGCGTTGTTTTATCTTTTGCACTGACGTGTTGTCAGGTTTCATTTTGGTAAATATGGCTATTAAAACTGCACCGAAGACTATCATCATAATGCAGATATTTTGTGATACTGTCAGACCGTCGAATTCAAATGGGTTATCGTCCCGCACAAATTCTATAAAAAACCTGGTAATGCCGTAAAGTACGAACATCAGGCCGAAGGTACAGCCGGGCTTTGTAAGAAGTTTTTCGCCTTTGCCGGTTTGTGTACGCATTTTGTGACCTTCGCCAAAAAAGATAGAGTATAAAGCACAGCAAAGCTGCGTTTGCCGATGAATACAGTTGGGTTGGGTGCACGGGCAGACACCGATATGTGCCGTTTTTGACCATTTCCTTTTGCTCATCCGTCAGTTCTTCATATTTTTTCAGCCGCAGGCCGTTCTCTTTTACATCATATAAGAAGAATTCGTCAGGCAGTTTGAGCTGGGGCTCCGTGCGGAGCCTTTGCAGATTTGGAAAAACCTGGCTGTTGTAAGCGTGTGAGCCGTATGGAAAACGCACTCCCCACGGCAGATTCGTCGGTCGTCCGAAGCAGCAGCCGTTCAGAAAGCAGCCGATTCTTCCGAACATAAGTGCTAACATAAGCCCGATGGATAAGATATCGAGATACTGGCGAATGGCAAGCTTATGGTAGTACGTGTAAGCAACAATGACCGCAATAGCTAAGATTACACCTCCCAGAACCTCAAGTCCTCCCTCCCAGATGGCGAAGACGGAAAGCAGGTCTGTTCTGAAATTTTCGAAGTAATGGACTACGTAAAACAGTCGCGCTCCCACGACGCCGGCGATGAGCGAGTAAAGTGCTGCGTTGGTAATCATTTGCGGGTCGGGAGTGATATTGCGGCTCAGGCGTCTTATCAGAAAGACCGCCGACAGAAAGCCGATAACCATCATCAGGCCGTAGCTTTTTACGGTCAGGTGCGTGAAAGGTATCTCAAAAAGTATAGGATGCATAGCGTGCAGCGTTTAGCGTATAGTTTTTCTAAGCGGTATTTTTATACGCCTTCTTTAATTTTGTTATTTTTGTCGAGAACGACGACTTTCGGCTTGGCGTTCTTGGCTTCTTCGAGTGTATAAAAGCCGAAGGCAAGAATGATTACGGTATCCTTAGGCTTTATTAGTTTTGCCGCTGGGCCGAGTATGACGACCTGGCCCGAATCAGCATCGGCGGGAACAACGTATGTTTCCACTCTGCTGCCGTTATTCAAATCCGCTACCAGCACAGCCTCGTAAGGTAAAAGCCCGGCTGCATCCATCAGAGCAGTGTCTATCGCGATACTGCCGGGATAATGCAGTTTTGCATCGGTTACCGTTGCGTGGTGCAACTTGCTTTTCAAAAGTCTCACGAACATATAGTACGAAACCCTCAATGTTTAGGACTTCTCGGCAGCAATTATATATTATCGTTTACCTGCGTCCACTACAATGTTGTCGATTAACCGCGTAGAACCGATTTTGACCGCCACCGCCGCCAGAACTTTGCCCCTAATCTCTTTAAGCTCCTGCAAAGTCTCAGCGTCAACGATACTTATATATTCTATTTTTATTGACGGCACCTCGTTCAGTATTTTTTTCATTTCGCCGATGATTGTTTTGCTGTTTTTAGTGCCGGCTTTGATTAAACTCTCGCATTTTTTCAGCGCCTTGTAGATATAAGTCGCATCTCTTTTTTGCCGTTCGCTGAGGTATTTATTTCTGCTGCTTTCCGCCAGCCCGTCGGCCCGGCGCACCGTAGGACAGACGACAATCTTCAGAGGCATATTAAGGTCGGCGACCATTCGCTTAATCACAATCGCCTGTTGTGCATCTTTTTGGCCGAAGTAGGCGATGTCCGGCGTAACGATATTAAATAGCTTCGCGCAGACCGTTGCTACTCCGCGAAAGTGGCCCGGCCTCGACCGTCCGCAAAGCGGCTCAGTCAATTTTTCCACGTTCACCCACGTAAGATTCTCACCCGGATATATTTCCTGCGGACTCGGCGCAAAAACAACATCGACGCCGGCCTTTCTGCATATATCCAAATCATTCTTAAACGGCCTCGGATACTTCTTGAAATCCTCACCTGGCCCAAACTGTGTCGGATTAACAAAGATGCTGACAACCACAAAGTCGCATTCTTTTGCCGCCTTTTCAATCAGCGAAATATGTCCAATATGCAGTGCCCCCATCGTCGGCACAAAGCCTGTTTTTTTGCCTTTGTCGCGGGCCGATTTTACTAATTTTCTGACCGACTTTATTGTCTTTGTAACCTTCATCGAAAACTTCCAGCAACATAAAATTTTATTTGATTTGCTAAATGCTGGATATTGCTGTCTTGCATATAATTGAATTCCGACATCCGTTTACGAATAACCGGGCATTTCTTCCAGTCTGCGAAGAGCTTTTCGTGGCCGCAGATTAGAGAATCCAGAAACTGCGGCTGAATTTTCTGCTCGTATGGCCGGTTGCGCCTGTGAATCCGCTCTAAACAATTTTCCACTGAGTCTATTAAGTATATTACCAAAACGGGCGCTGCAACATCAGATACTATTTGTTTATGAATCTTATCGTACATCGCAAGTTGTTCGGCGTTGAGTAGGCATCTCGCGTAAATCAGCTCCTTATCGAACACGTAGTCAGCGAATACTAATTCACCCGCTGTTAAGCTGTGATTATTTAGCTGAGCGACCCGGCTGGTCAGAAAATACAGTTGTGAATCCAGCGCCAGTTCATTTTTGCCCGCGTAAACCTCCGGCAGAAACGGATTTCTGTCATAAGCTTCGAAAATGGCTTTGCGCCCGAACAATTTTGACAGCTTTTTGGTCAGCGTTGTTTTGCCGACGCCGATTATACCCCCCATACTGACAAGCTGCGGCAAATCGTCATTGATGGCGAAATCCATTCCATTCAGCCGAGCCGCCAGCTCATTGACTGATTCTTTCAGCACAGGGTGTACCAAATCCCGATTAAGTTCGCACAGACCCTTCAGCACAAACGACCGCAGATGCATCTGCGGATGCGGCACCGTCAAATTCGGACGATTTATAATTTTCTCGCCGTATAGCAGCAGGTCCAGGTCGATAGTCCTCGGCGACCATTTTACCCCTCTGACTCTGCCCGAGTGAGTTTTCAATTGCCGTAATTTTTTTGTGCAAATCTTCTGCGCTTAAAGTTGTTTTTATTTCCGCTGCGGCGTTCAAATATTTTGGTTGATTAGCCTGTCCTGAGCCGGGTCAGGCGTGCAAGCGGGGTGGTTTCGATTACCTCGCTCACTCGGACAAGCTCAATCTGTTCAGCTTCGCTGAGCCTTTTTAACGCAGCCTTTATATGCTGTTGCCTGCTGCCTAAGTTGCTGCCGAGTCCAATATACGCAGTTGTTGCTTCTGTCATTGTCTCAGGCCCAGATTAAAGAGATGAGAAGCGTTCCATTGCTTTTTTGACGTCGGCGGGCCTGGCAAATGCGGTGAGCCGCAAATACCCTTCGCCGGCCGGCCCGAATCCAGACCCGGGTGTGCTGACCACGTTGGCCTTTGTCAGCAGCCGGTCGAAAAACTCCCACGAGCTCAGATCCCTCCGGCACCTTTAGCCAGATATACGGTGCGTTGACGCCGCCATAAACTTTATAGCCGAGCTTTGTGAGTGATTCGCGAATCAGGGCAGCGTTGCCCATATAAATATCGATAATCTGCCGACACTGTTTTTTGCCCTCAGGCGTATAGACCGCCGCCGCTGCCGCCTGTGAGATGTACGAGGCGCCGTTGAATTTCGTACTGTGCCGCCGGTGCCAAAGGCTGATTAACTTCCACCGCTTTGCCGGCCTTCGTATCAGCCTTGAGCTGTTTCGGCACAACGGTGAACGCACATCGAACGCCCGTAAAACCAGCCGTCTTCGAGAAACTCCGGAATTCTATCGCAACTTCCTTTGCACCCTCGACCTCATAAATCGAATGTGGAATCTGCCTTTCGGTGATAAAGGCTTCGTAAGCGGCATCGAAGAGGATGACCGCTTTTGTCCGCCGGGCGAAGTCCACCCATTTTTTGAGGATTTCTTTGCTCGCCACCGCGCCTGTGGGATTGTTCGGAAAGCAAAGATAAATAATATCGACTTTCTGTTTCGGTATATCCGGGACGAAGTTATTTTCAGCGGTGCACGGCATATAGACGATTTTTTCATATTGGCCGTTCCGGTCCGCTGGGCCGGTTCGACCGGCCATAACGTTGGTATCGACATAGACCGGATACACAGGGTCGGGTATCGCAACGATATTGTCGATTCCGAAGATTTCCTGGATATTGCCCGTATCGCACTTGGCACCGTCGCTGACAAAAATTTCATCCGCTTCCAAATCGACGCCTCTGCTGTTAAAGTCGTTTTTGATAATCGCTTCGATTAAAAAGTCGTATCCGCGTTCCGGCCCGTACCCGCGAAAGCTCGATTCGTTCGCCATTTCATCAATAGCTTTTTTCATCGCCTTGATTACCGCTGGTGCCAGTGGCTGCGTAACATCGCCTATTCCTAAGCTGATAATCTTCGCGTCGGGATTTTTTTGCTTAAATGCCCGAACGCGCCTGCCGACCTCCGGAAACAGATACCCTGCCTGCAACTTTAAGAAAATTCTCGTTAATTAGTGCCATTGTTTTTTCTCAAAAAAATCACTGAAACGATAGATTCAGCATTTTATTACCCGCCGCAAACCCCGTCAACAACAACCACGATAGAAAACTTTCTTGACATACCTGATTCCGAGCCTAAAATCCAGCCGAAACCATCAGGAAAATTAGGAGAATCAAATGGCTGACAAAAAAGCAGACCTCGCTGGGCCGGGTATCGGCGACTATGCCGAGCTTGAGAAAATCCTCCCGAAAGATTATACTTCCCTGCTCTCACCCAAAGAAACGCAGATTGCAACCTATGCAGTCAAGGACTACATCGAGCAAAATCTCTGCAAAGAGCTTAATTTGATTCGGGTAACGGTCCCTCTGATTGTGGACGTTGAAAGCGGCGTCAATGACCTGCTCGACCGTGACGGCTCGCGGACCCCAATTCAGTTCCACATCTCAAATGACCGCGACAAAAACCCCTTAGATGCCCAGGTCGTTCAGGCTGCTACAAAGTGGAAGCGCATCGCCCTGAAGCAGTTCGGTATGAAGATCGGCGAAGGACTGCTTACCGATATGCGGGCTGTGCGAAAAGATTACTTCCTCGACCACGACCACTAGCGCCTATGTCGACCAGTGGGACTGGGAGCTGGCAATAACCGCCAAGCAGCGCAACTCTGAAATTTTTGAGAGAGGTCGTCGAAAAAATCTGGAAGGTGCTCAAAGGTGCCGAGACCCATGTCCAGCATCTCTTTCCACAGCTAAAGACCGACAAATACCCTGACCTGCCTGAGAAACTGACGTTTATACACGCTGAGGACATACTCGATAGATTTCCTGACCTGCCGCGCAAGGAGCGAGAGACGGAGATTGCCAGAGAACTGGGCGCAATTTTCATTATCGGCATCGGCTGGGTTCTGAAGGACGGCTACCCACACGAAATGAGGGCCGCTGATTATGATGACTGGGTAACCGATACTAAATCCGAGACCGGCAAACCCACTCACGGCCTAAACGGCGACATCCTCGTCTGGAACCCCATAACGAAACGCCGACACGAATTGACGAGTATGGGTATCCGCGTTAATGCCAAACATTAAAAAAGCAGCTTGAGATTTCCGGCCAGCTCGACTTTCTGAAATTGCCATATCATCAGGCCATTATGAATAACGATATCCTCTGAGTATTGGCGGCGGCATCGGCCAATCCCGAACCTTTATGCTTCTATTGAAAAAGGCTCATATCGGCGAGGTCTCCGCCACCGTCTGGCCGAAAATCCTCAAAGATATGTGCCACAACAAAAACATCCACGTCATTGAATAAAAATGTTTTTCATTGCGAGGAGGCCGCATTGTGGCCGACGAGAATCTGGCCAATTGGCCCCGAGCGTGAGAGGTTCATCTCGACCGGTCACTCGCCAGCGTGCGCCTGCCTTGCTCCACTGTCGCCGCATCGAGAGGGATGTTGCCGCCGGCTGCAACGATTTGCTGCCCATCTCGCGAGAGCAGAAATCGCAAGAACTCCGCCGCCGGGCCACCGAGTCGTTAAGCGCGGGGACTTGTTCACACAGACGTAGAGGAACCGGCTCAGCGGATACCTATGGCTGCGGACATTCTCCTCCGTAGGGGCGTCGAAGAGCACCATCGGCCCCGGCTATCTGGACTCACCGCACCCGCTTACAGGCGAAGAATACGC
>CAVXEF010000024.1:0-6927 GCA_963760535.1 uncultured Phycisphaerales bacterium | reverse complement strand
ACTACTGGCACAGGGGAAAATGATTTACAGGGATTTTTCATACGCGGCGCAGATGCCGTATCATCCCCTGCTTTTGCCGCTTTGTTCAAGGTGCTGCACACGAGCTATTTTTTGCTTGTCGGACGGATGGTTTCGGTTGTCTGTGATATTCTTGTGGTTGTTTGCATCGTCGGTATATATCGACATATATTCAAGCCTTTCACGATTACGGGTGCTGCTTTTGGGTTTGGGGGCAAGCGTTCTGTGGGTATTTAATCCGCTCGTTGATTATGCCAACGGGTTTGCGTGGAACCACGACGTTGTGATTCTTTGTGTGGTATTATCTTTGTGGCTGCTGTTATCTACGGATTTCCAACTGGAATCGAGATACTGGAGAGTTGCCCTGATCGGCGGACTTCTAACATTTGCAAGCTGTATGCGTATAACAACGGTCATTGTGCAATTAGTTTTTGTGGTTTTTTTGCTGGGCGTGCCGGCCAAGTCGCAAAAGGAAAGATTTAAGACCGCCCTACCGTTTCTGGTTTCGAGTGCTATCGTGCTGATTTGGCCTGTCTGGGTGATTGCATCGGCGCCGCGTGCATTTTTTCTGAACCTGTTCTGGATACCTGCACTAAACGGTGAGTGGCTGCAGGAAATAGGTATGGCGTATAACAAACTCGGGTCTGACATTCGAATCACTTACGACGGCTGGGTATCTTGCAATTATCACCATAGGGATTCTGCCTCTGTGTGTCAATGGTGTTATGCCGTCAAAAGCTGAAGGCGGTGGATGCAAGAGGCGCGCTGCTGTCATTTTTAGCGGCTGCAGCGATGTTTGGGACCGCCTATATTCCTTCGACGATGTGGAGGCAGTATCTGGCGATGCCGGTGGCTTTTTTGGTTATCGGCTTTGCATATCCACTTATGTGGTTAAGAAAGTTTAATTGTATCAAATATTTTAAGATTGGGCTTATTGTATTTATTGTAGGCACAATTATCACAGTTGCCTCAAATACAATTGTGATACAAAGGATTCCGAAGCTTTTTGACTTAGAGAACTGGGCTCCCGTCAGGGTTCACAGGATTTCGGAAGATATTGCTGCGAGGATAAAAGAGCCGAAGCTGGTACTGACGCTGGCTCCTCTTTATGCCATCGAGGGCGGCTGTCAATGTTATACCGAGTTTTCAGCCGGGCCGTTTGTTTACAGGGTCGCAGATTATATGTCTAACCGGAATCTCGACATCACACACACAGCAGGACCAAGAACATTAAAAAAATTAGTTGAAAAGTCACCGCCTTCGGCGGTGATATTAGGCGTAGAGCCGGAGTTTTTAGAAGCGGCCCTTTTCGGAACGGCTGTCAAGGCGGACTGGGAAAGACGAACTTACGAGAACGGCATTACAGTGTGCTTCAAGCCGTGATGCTGCTGCGGTTTGTGATACGGTTGTCGCTGGAGCAGAAGGCAGCCTAAGGCGGCGAATCGCCCTCATCAGTGATGGCTTTTGCAATGTCATTTATTGCATTTCGGGTCTCGGGGTTTGAGTCGTTTGTCAGGATGGAAAAAATGTAGTCGCCGCGGGCGGTGCTGCAAATTCCAGAGAAGGCCCTGACGCCGGCAATATACCCGGTTTTACCGATAATCCTGCCTTTGTATTTTTCTTCTTTGAAACGTTTGGTGATTGTGCCGTCCACCCCCCCTACCGCAAGCGAATCCCTGAAAAGAGGCCATTGTTTGGATTTGTAGACGTCGAGTAGGACAGCGGTGAGGGCGTTTGCGGAAAGCCTGTTTTCTTTGCTCAGGCCGCTGCCATCGTCGATGTAAAATTCTTCCTTCGGTATGCCGAGTTCAAGCAGATATTGAGAGATTAGGGTGCGGCCTTTGGGCCAGGAGCCATTTTTTTTGTCCGGCTCACTCTGGGCGGCGATTGTTTTAAGCAGGGCCTCGGCGGCGAGGCCGAAACTATCCCTGTTGCAGCGTTTCAGACAGTCGGTTATCGGCGTTGTGTGTTCATAGAGCAATTTGAAATCACAATTTTCGTCTTTTTTTCCTCCGATAATTTGGCCGTTTACAGCTATCGCTGCTTTAGCGAGGTTTTCCGCCAACAAGGAGCCGAAAAAGGCGGGTGGTTGTTCGATGGCGACGGCAAACGGCCCTATTTTATCCCTGCATTTACCCTCGACGACGATTTTGTTAGTTTCCTTGGTTCGGTAAGCGTTCAGGATGCTTTTGCCATTTGATATTGGAGCGACCTTGTTGATAACCTTTATGAAACTGTTTTGGGGGTCAATAAAAACAGTGGTCTTACCATTTATATTTTCTGCACTGATGTCTATGCAGTTGGCGTTGAAATTCAAGCCGGTTACCTCACAGGCGTACCGGTGGTTCAAGTTCTTTTGCGGGCCAATGGGGGTGAACCCGCTGGTCGTCGAATACGGTGCTGTCGACGACGATGTCATTTACGGCGGTTACGCCATTTTGCTTCAGTGCTGCAACGATGTCCTCGAATAACCAGCCGGGCTTTCGGTTATGCTCGACATCGGTGTCCCTGTCGCCCAATAAAGGGTCGCCACTACCTAAGACTATCAGCGTATCGCCGCAGAGTCCAATTTGTGTTTTGTATTGGTAATCCGGTCCGAGATATTTCAGCGCCGCTGCTGTAGTGATTATTTTCATATTTGAGGCGGGCAGCATCGGCTTTGTTTCGTTGTATTTATAAACTATCCGGCCGGTATTAGCCTCTGCAACACATATGGAAAATCGGGTTTTTTTCTGCGAGGGCTGATTGATAATGCTGTTGATTTGTTCTGCCAAATCTGCTGAAACGGTGCTGACAAGGCTGACACTAAGTGCTGCAGCAACGAATAATTTTTTCATTTGAGTTTTCATGTCGTGGCATTATTACCAGAAACATCGGTATAAATCAAGCAATGACGTTAGAAGCGGTGTTTGATGGGCTGTTTTTTCAGCTCGGCGGCGGTCGGCAGCAGTTCAAACGAATCTATCTTTTGGGTCTGGGTGAATTTATCAATTGTGCGCTGAATCTCGCCCATACTGCGGCTGTGCATCATTGCAAAAAGATTATAAGGCCAATTTTCGAAGGTGCGTCTTTCGTAACAGTGGCTGACGATGCCAAAGCGGGCCAGTGCACTGCCGGCCTCGATAATTCTGTCGGGATTCACCCTGGCGACAAATAATACGTTGACGACAAATCCGAGCTTATGATGGTCAACAACGGCTGCCATTCGGCGGATGACGCCTTTATCGGTTAGTTCGGTGAGAAGCCGTAAGATATCCTCGATAGTGATGTCTTTGCCGCACAAGAAGTCGAAAGGGCCTTGAAATGACCTGCAAATCGCTCTGTAATTTTGTGAGGAGAAGTTTTTCATTTTCATTCAGATGAACGATTTTGTATGTTGGCGTCTGCGGGGCGATGTCGAGCAATTCATTTTGATTATCGGGGTCAAAACGGACGTCCAGCTTGAAGACTCGCTCAACAGGGAAACTGTGAAAATCGAGGCCGAAACGAACTGAGAGATTGGCCAGCGAGATGTCAGCTTCCTCAAGGGAAGCGGCCTGGAGGGTGAACCATAAATTGTAGTAATGCGTGCGGAGATAATTGTGAGAGACGTTTTCGAGAGAATTGACCGCAGCGATAACCTCGGGGAGGCTTTCGTCGGGGATATGTGCAGCCACAAGTGTGCTTGACAGGCCGATGGCTTGATAATTTATGAGTGCGGCAATCCTTCGGATAACCCCCGCTGCTTTCAGAGCAGTGGTCTGCTGGAGGACCGTCTGCTCGATAGTACCCAAAAATCTTGCTATATCGTCAAAGGGTTTTTGGCAAATCGGCAGGCCATCCTGAAGAGTACTGCACAACTGCTTCTGCAGTTTTGTTAAGCGCAAAGTCATTTCAAACCTCCGGCCTGATATTTGCAAAGAGGGTCAGAAGCGAGATAGTCGCCGGTGGCTGCATAAGCGCGTGCCCTGCAGCCGCGGCAAACGGCGGAATATTCGCAGACTGCACAAATTCCTTTGTATTGTGAGAGGTCTCGCAGCTTTTTCAAGAATTCGGATTCGGTCCAGATTTTTTTGAAGTTGTAGCCATTCTCGATTAGGTTTCCGGCGGATATGTCGAGGAAGCCGCAGGCCTGGACGTCGCCGCGACAACTTATAAAGGCGAAGTCTCTGCCGCCTATGCAGCCGCTGACACGGCCTGTCAGTTTTTCCAGTTTTTGCTGTCTGGAGATTCTGGCAAATTGAGGTGCGCAGGTGAGACGGATTTTAATTTTCGATTCGAGTTTGAGCCGGAGCAGCTCGTGAAGGAGCATTTCATACTCTACAGGGTCGAGAATTTCATCGGCGATTTGACTTGCCCTGCCGGTCGGGACAAGTATGAACACATTAAAACAGCGAGCTCCGAGTTCTTCGGCTAATTCGGCTATGGTGACAAGCTCGTCGGCGTTGCGTCGGGTAATTGTGGTGTTAATCTGGAATGGAACGCGTGCCCTTTTGGCGGTTTTAGCGGCGCTGGTAACCATCTCAAAGGAGCCGGGACTGTTCCTGAAGGAATCGTGAGATTGGGCGTTGTCGCCATCGATGGAAAAAGACAGGATTGAGAGGCCGGCTTTTTTTAGTTTGCCGATGGACTGGTCGTTAATAGCATATCCGCAGGTAGCCAATGCCATTTTCAGATTTAACTTTCGGCCGTATCGGATGAGGTCGTAGATGTCGCTGCGCAGCATTGGTTCACCGCCCGTGAGGATTATTAACGGAGGGCGCTTTTGCCGGGACGAAGCTGTAAAATTCGCGACAGACTTGAGTATTTTTTTGCATTGGGCAGTTGTCAGCTCCATTGGGTCTTCGGCTGGGCCGGCATTTGCGCGGCAATAGGGGCAATCGAGCAGACATCGACGAGTTACTTCAAAAGCTATAATGTGCGGCCTTTGCTGGTTCATAGTCCGTGGCATTGCTCATTCCCCTGCCGGCGAGGCAGGAGTGATTTAGAAATCAGAGGTCCTCGTCGAGCATGTGGCCAAGGCGATATTTTTTTGTGCGAAGATACTGTACGTTATGGTTTCCGGGCTGGGCCTTCAACGGTATCTGCTCGACGATTTTTATGCCGTAAACCTCAAGGCGACTGATTTTCTTTGGATTGTTGGTAAGGATTCGAATTTTTTTCAGGCCGAGGTCGCGCAGGATTTGAGCGCCGATTCCGTAGTCACGCCTGTCGGGCCTAAAGCCAAGTTTGAGATTGGCGTCGACGGTGTCCAGGCCCTGCTCCTGAAGCTTATAGGCGCGGAGTTTGTTGGTCAGGCCGATGCCACGGCCCTCCTGACGAAGATAAACCAAAGCGCCTTTGCCGGCCTGCTCAATCATTTTCATCGCTGTTACCAACTGATAGCCACATTCACAACGCTGCGAATGGAATAAATCGCCTGTCATACATTCCGAATGGACTCTTACGAGAACCGGCTCGGTATGCTCGATGGGAGTGCCGTGCTCATCAAGCTCGCCGACGCTGCCTTTACACAGAGCCAGATGCGGCTCTGCGCTGGTTATGCTCTCGTATCCAATCAGCTTGAATTGGCCGTAATCTGTGGGCAAAGTGACGCACTCAAGTCGCTTGATTTGGCTTTCGCTCTGGAGACGATATTCTATGAGCTTGGCAATCGAAGTAATTTTCAGGTCGTGCTTTTCGCAGAATTTCAGCAATTGCGGGACGCGGGCCATTGAGCCATCTTCGTTCATAATTTCACAGATGACGGCTGCGGGTTTCAGTCCTGCGAGGCGGACCAAATCGACGGCACCTTCGGTTTGACCTGCGCGGACGAGGACACCGCCCTGCCGAGCGCGAAGAGGAAATATGTGGCCGGGACGAACAAGGTCGGCGGGCTTGGCGTCATCCGCTATGACGGTCTGGACCGTCCGTGCCCTGTCGGCGGCACTTATGCCGGTTGTTACTGCGTGCGCGGCGTCGATACTGACAGTAAATGCGGTGTCAAACCTCGCGGTATTTTCGGTGGTTTGAGGATGAAGGCCAAGCGAATCGCACTTTTGACCCGTCAACGGCAGACAGATAAGGCCGCGACCGAATGTGGCCATAAAGTTGATTACATCGGGAGTAACCATCTCGGCGGCGCAAACGAGGTCGCCCTCGTTCTCGCGGTCTTCATCATCCACGAGCACAATGAGTTTGCCCTGGCGGAGGTCTTCCAAAATCTGTGGAATTTCACTGAACTTTGCCGACATTGCTATTCAAACGAGTAATAGTGAATACGCAGCGCAGGTCTGGGCCTAAAGGTAAGACGTTATTTTTCCTGGCCGAGACCCTGCTCATACTGTTCAATATACCGACTTCCATCGCGAATGTAAATGAGCGTTGCCAGGATGGCGGTACCAGCAGCCGACCACCAAAGGACGCGCAGGAACCAAATCCAGCCCGGCAGAATCGCGGAGAACTCCGGCGCCAGAAGAATCGCCGCCACCATTGACGACTGCAGGACGGTGGCTACCTTGCCGATTGGGGCGGGGACGATGTGAACCTTGGAAGTGATGAAATAAATAATAACAAAGCCAATCAGCAGGAACAAATCTTTGCCGATTATCAAAACCACAACCGTCGGCGGAAGTAAAAAGCCGTCGACGTGTGCCCCGCGCGAAGACAAAAGCAGACAGGCACAGACCATAAGGAGTTTGTCGGCGGTCGGGTCAAGAAAGGTACCGAGCGTCGTCGTCTGCCTTTTTATGCGGGCGAGGTAACCATCCACGACGTCACTAAAAACCATAACCATAAAAACGAGGGTGGCGATATAGCGCAAGAGGTTCTGCAACACGGGAGTAAGAGCGGGGTCGTTTATCTTTAACATACAACTGACAAACGGGACTATCAGCAGTATTCGAGTAATTGTAATTCTGTTGGCCCAATTCAGTTTCATCTTCATAACGA
>CAVXEF010000023.1:0-18087 GCA_963760535.1 uncultured Phycisphaerales bacterium | reverse complement strand
TTGAAACGATCCCGCTGCCTCAGGTTGTAAAAAAGCTCTGATCTTCCGGGTCAGAGTGCGCCCCACCAGCATAGCCCCCGTCTGTTCCCACAGGTCAAGGGGTTTTAGGTCATCCTTCTCAGCGGGTTTTGGAGAGAAGAACCCTTCAAGGAGCTGGCACCCTTCTTTCAGTCCGTGCCTGATGGCATCGTCATCCAGGTCCATCAGGTTCCGGTAGAGGTGAAGTTCATGAATATACGTTTCAAGCCAGCGAGCGATACTCTCACGGGATGTGAGCAAAGCCTCCAGTTTGCTCTGCGCATCTACCGGTCTCTGATGAGCATGTGCCGGGAAGACAGAGGCGCTCAAGCCGGGAAGCTGGTTGCGGAAGGGGCTGCGAAACGGTTACCGCGGCTAGGGCGCATGAAGAAAAAAAAGGCAGGAGGTCAAAACCGGCCAGTGCCGCTGGGGCGGCAGCGAAGGCCCAGACCCTCATTTATGGTCTTGTCAAACAGCAGGCCTCTATGCTCGCTTTTATCGATAATTTCTGGGTGCTTGGGGTCGTTTTCCTGATGATGATTCCGCTGGTGTTTTTGATGAAAAAGACAACCCCTCGCACAGTAATCGCGCCAAAGAGGCTTAAAAGCATTTATGTGGCGGGTTGATGATGTTACGTAAGTTACGCAGGACGTTTGATTTGTAACTTATTTAGCAGTGGGGGTTAAGAAGCCGGCATAAAACACGCAAAAATTTACACGTTTTTTTGAAATTCTTCTGGGCAAAGCGTCGGCAAAAGTAGATAATGGTTTCTGGATTGCCCTAAAGTAGTCTTAAGGGCGAGAATATGGCGAGTGCTACGCATTACAAGCCGAATATTGAAATTGTTTCCGATACCGAGCATCTTGCCTGTCGAAGTGTCGAGCTTTTTATTGCCGACGCGGAGAAAGCAATAAGAACAAAAAATGTGTTTTATACCGCTATTTCCGGCGGCAACACACCACGGCGTTTTTTTGAACTTCTCGGTGAGCTGCCCAGCGCCAGAGCTCTTGCGTGGGAAAAGATACAATTGTTCTGGGTCGATGAGCGGTTGGTCGAACCAGATTCACCCTCGAGCAATTATAGGCTGGCTGCTGAGACCTTCCTGCCGAAAGTCGGCATTCCACGAAAGAATGTTCATCGAGTACCCACGGAGCGAAGTGACTTTGAAAGTGCCGCCAAGCGATACGAGAAAACCATTCGGACGGTCTTCGGTTTGTCAAAAAACCAGATTCCGGAATTCGATTTGATTTTTCTTGGTATGGGGGTTGAGGGTCATACCGGCTCGCTGTTTCCCAATACTTATGCACCTTTTGATACGAACGACTTGGCGTGTGTTGTTTATATGATGGATGAAAAGCTTAACAGGATAACTCTGACACATCCGGTCTTGTGCGCGGCTTCTCATCTGGCGGTGCTGGTATCAGGTGAGGAAAAGGCCGGCATTTTGAAAGAGGTCCTAACCAGCGAGCCGGATGAGGTGCGATATCCCATTCATCGCCCTCTGGCCCATTCTCGATAAAGTTACCTGGCTGACCGATGCGAAAGCGGCGAAACTGCTGAAGATACCGTAGTTACTTTGCCAGCGTTGTCGAGGTTGTATTTTGGGGGTTTAGTCGGGGATAGTCAGTCTCATTCCCGGTATGAGGGTGTTCGCATCTTTCAGGCGAGACCGGTTGGCTTCAAAGATTTTTTGCCATTTATTTGCGGAGCCGTAGTATTTGTATGCAATATCGGAGAGGGTTTGGCCTTTTTCCACGATGTGGATTTTCACAACTGGTCCAGCGTTTGATTCGGAAGTGCGTGTGTGTTGGGGTGCTGAAAGGTCCGGTGCAGACGTTTTTGGGCTGAGTGTCGGCGACTGGTTCAGCAAGACGGCGGTCTTCGGGAAAGGACTCCTGCTGAGTTTGAGGGCTGTAAGGTGCCGGCGGGTTTTGCGTTTGTGGCGGGGCAGGGAAATCGGTTTGCAGCAGCCTTGCCTTTGTGCTGAGAGCAGGCCGGGTGGCGAGCCATAGTGCGGCGAGAGCCACCGAAACCACACCCAGGAGCATACCTATTTTCAGGTCTTTCCGCATTCTGGAATCTTCATTTCATAGGTTGCTGTTTTGCGGGCGGTTTCCCTTTGGCTTTTTTATCGGCGGCTTTTGCGCGAATCAGCAGTATGGGGGCTGAAATCGCTATTGAAGAATATGTTCCTTCGATAATGCCAAAGAGCATTGCGAAATTAAAGCCTCGCAGTCCTGGCCGCCAAAGACGTACATTATCGAACACAACAACCAATGTAGTGGTCCTTGTTAGCATGCGTTCTGGATAGAGTTTCGTTGATGCTATCGTTGATTATCTGCGGCGTCAAAGTGCCTTTGCGGCGGTTTTCACGAATACGGTCGTAAATAACTATTGTGTCGTTGATCGAATATCCAAGCAGCGTCAGGAAGGCAGCTATCATTGCCAGGTTAATCTTGAAATCTCCAATCAGCAGTTTCTGGCCGATAATTGTTCCAGCGATATAGGTGCAGCAGACAACCGTCCGACATTTACACAGGTATCGTGGAAAAGTGTTAAAACTGCGCCCATGCCAAATCGAACGTCAGCAAACCTGAACCAGATGTAAACGAGCATCGCCCTCAGTGACAGCACGATGGCAATTAGTGCACGCGTCTTTTGCCTCCCCTCCTACGGATGGGCTTATCTGGGTTACCCGCGGCAGAGATGTCTCAAGTCTTGCTGCGGTGACGACCTTTGTGGTCTCGTTTTCGACGAACTGCCTCCATTCGTCCTCGGTCATCTCGCGAAATCCCGCCTCAGGCTCGACGCTGACGTAAACAAAGGATTTCACAGGCAGGTTCGGCTCAATCGCCGTCAGGTCAGTATTGAGGATTTCATAACGATACCAGGGGAGGTTTCGTGTATCTGGTTTGAACCGCAGGTCTTTAATTCTTTGGTCGATTTGCTCGGCTGTGGCGGCTTTTTCAATTTCGCAGGTGATTTTGATGCCGCCAATAAACTCCGCCAGCTCAGGATAAGAATTTATAATTTCGCTTGTCCAGCTTTTCGGTGGCGGTTATCTTTGGCTGAAGGTTCTGCTGGATTTGCAGCTCATCGGCGAAGGCACTTAGTATCGCGTTATTGACGATTTCGTTAACCTGCGGTTCAGAGATATTCGCATCGGGAAAGGCACTTTCGAGCAGGTTTTTCACAACGGATTTGTTTAACTGACTTGTCGTTATGGCAAACGCCGCCGGGTTTACCCCGGTTTGTGGAGCCACGACAAGGTCGGTTAGCTCATCGCCAAATTTATCCTGAGCTTTTTTGATGGCGGCGGTAATACTCTCAGCCGTGTGAAGGCCGGGAGCAGCGAAGGTAACAGTGGCCATCGTTTTGTTTGTTTCGGTAGTGTTGATTTCGTAAGTTTTGCCTGTTTTCCCAATGCTGTAGACGCTTGCCGCAGCCAAGGCACGGTTGTTCAAGCTGAGGCCGACCTTCTGTATCCTGTTTTCCACTTCCTGTCGGGCAGAGATTCACACCCTCTTTGAGGTTGATTTGCACACTTGTTCCGCCCGTAAATTCGATGTCGAGTTTGCTTCAACTCGTGGAGTCACGACAAGGTCAGCTAACTCATCGCCAAATTTATCCTGAGCTTTTTTGATGGCGGCGGTAATACTCTCAACCGTGTGAGGGCCGGGAGCAGCAAAGGTAACGGTGGCGGTGGTTTTGTTTGTTTCGGTAGTGTCGATTTCGTAAGTTTTGCCTGTTTTCCCAATGCTGTAGACGCTTGCCGCGGCCAAGGCACGGTTGTTTAAGCTGAGGCCGACCTTCTGTATTCTGTCTTCCACTTCCTGTCGGGCAAGATTCACACCCTCTTTGAGGTTGATTTGCACACTTGTTCCGCCTGTAAATTCGATGTCGTATTTATTGTTTTTTGTATCATCTCTGGCGAAGAAGATGATTATGCCTCCTATGGTCAGAATCCCGGATATGGTAAAGAAAACCGGTCTGAGGCGCATCCAGTTGATATTCGGCCTGCGTATAAGCCGGAGCATAAGAAGACGCTCTTTAATCAGCTTCTTGGATAACAACCATTCAAAAATCACACGGGTTACGAACACGGCGGTAAACAGGTTTGAAATAAGGCCGAGTATCAGCACTATTGCAAAGCCTTTGATGTCTTCTGAGCCTACCCAGTAAAGAATCACGGCTGAGATTATTGTTGTGAGGTTAGAGTCGAAGATAGCAGAAAATGCCTTTTCGTAGCCGTTTTTTATAGCGGTTCGAATAGCTACACCTCGCTGCTGTTCTTCGCGGATTCTTTCGAAAATCAGGACGTTGGCGTCAACGCTCATGCCTATGGTGAGTATGGTACCGGCGATGCCGGCAAGGGTAAAGGTTGCCCCCAGCGCTGACATTATCGCCAACGTAAACAGCAGGTTCATAAGCAATGCCACATCGGCGATTGAGCCACCGAGCAGATAGTAACCGGCCATAAGGGCTATTACCAACATCGTGCCGATAATGCCGGCTTTGATTCCCTGGTCACGGTTGTCTGCGCCGATTGACGGTCCGATTGTCCTGATGGAGATGGGCGTCTCTATCAGTCTGGCGGGCAGCGACCCCGCGTTTAACTTATTAACCATATCTTCAACTTCTGTCTGAGTGAAGTTGCCGGTTATCTGGCCACGTGTCGATATTCTTGAGCGAATATTCGGTGCTGATAAGGCGACACCATCGAGCAGGATACACAAAGGGCGGTTGATATTCTTTCCGGTAACATTGTAGAAAAGATTTCCTCCTCTTTCATTCAGGGCGAAATCGATGGCCCGTCGGCCGGTCTGATACTCTGTGCCGGGCCTGGCCTTTTCGAGCCTCCATTGTTCTTCGCCGGAGCTGCGCAGCATAACTTCGTTTTCTTTGTTGCTGGCCAGGACGTAATGTTTATTACCAAACGGTACGACGACCGGGCCGGCTGCCTTCCATTCGTCAATATTTTCTACCTCGCACCATACGTATTTATCGTCCGAGGCGTATTTTGGTCCTTTTACCTTGAGGGCTTCAACATACCGGTTTATCTCATCGACATCCAGCTCGGGGTTTGTCTGCGGGTCGGTGGTCGGCAGTATTCTAAACTCGAGTATGCCGGCACCTTTCAGCATTCGCTGCAGGTCGGTGGGGTCGTCAAGTCTGCCCTGGAACGGACGATACTCTTCAAAGGCAGCGATTACTTTGTCTATCTTTTCCACTCTGTCCGGGAACTGGGTCTTGAGCTCGTTGATGGCATACTCGCGTTTGAGTGTCTTTGCCGGCATTTCAAGGACGCTTGTTATGCGGTCTTCGGTGAGGTTCAGTTTGTCAAGCTGTCTTTTTGCATTTTCGTACAGGATGCTTTTGCCCGTTTCAGGGGCAGTCAGTTTGTCGGTGACTTCGGCCCATTCGGCGTAGATATGTATGTAATCGGCCAGCATCGGGACATTTTTGTCGGAGCCGAGGAACTCTCGAAGTGTCTCGGTCAGATGCTGCTCATCCAGTTTGGCCCAGCGGCTTCTGTTTTGTAATATCCGGTCGAGTTCAAGGCCGGCTGTGAATAGCTTGTCTTCCGCACTTTTTAGTTTTGAGGCAAGGTCTTCGCTGGCGTTTCGCAGCTCTTTGTTCTCGTCATAGGCGGTAGCGAGGGCTTCGAGAATTGCCATTCTGTCAGGTGAATTTTTTGCGAACCCTTCAAAGGCGGTTTTGCGTTCGTCGGCGGGTTTGTCAAGGCAGCGCAGGATTACAGCAAGGTTTACATTCTGCTCCAGCAGTTCGCTCATAGCTTTTTCGTACTTGTAGCGTTTTTCCCGCGTTTCAGCGCTTGCCAGAGGCATTTGTATTTCAAAGCGGGTATTTCCCTGCGGTCTCCATACGAGGTTCTGGATGTTGGCGGGGTCTATTCGCCTTCGCAGAACAGTTATCATATTCTGTGCCAGGTCTGTCTTTTCGTGTTCGGCCAGACCGTGGGTGTCAATTTCATAGATAAGACTTGTACCACCTGCGAGGTCTATACCCGGCTTTAGGGTTTTACTGGGCGGATATAAAACCCAGGCTGCTGCAAGTATCAAAACAATAATCAAGATGATTTTTGGTACCAGATTTTTGCCCATAACTGCTTTCCTTGTGGTTCGTGCTTCGCTCCTCGATTCACCAATCACGATTCACTAATCACCGCCTCCTTTATCTTTATCTTTCGACAGATTCTTTCCGATAGCTGAAGATATAACTTTTATTTTCGTATTATTCGACTCGTCAACTTTGAGGGTAACCACATCGCCGTTAATATCGACGACGGTTCCGATGATGCCGCCGATGGTTCTTACCTTGTCATTCTTTTCCAGTGATTGCACCATTTTTTTTTGTTCTTGTTGCTTTTTTCGGGGCCCTCTGAAGAGAAGGAGGTAAAACAACACGAGCATCAAGCCAAAGAGAATCATAGGTGAGATGAAAGACTTTTGTGCTGGTTCCTGTCTCATAGAGGCGTTTGCATCGGCGGCAACGGTCGTGGTTGTGGTCTTCTCAGCCGTTACAGACTCGGAAGTAATGCCCGATGAGGTTTCCTCGGCTGTCTGAGCCAATACCCATATATTGTTCATTTTACGTTCCCTTCATAATTGAGTTTTAGTTGTCCGTAAGATGTTAAATAATCAGCAGCAAATAATCAATAATTACTTTCTTAGCTGCTCAGATGCCCAGAGGGCGAATTCACCGCTTTGTATTTTATGTCTTATTTTGGCCATTAGCCTCTGGTAGAAGGCCAGATTGTGCAGGGAGACCAGAATAGGGCCGAGCATTTCGCCGACATTAAAGAAATGTCTCAAAGCAGCCCTGCTGAAGTTTGTGCAGCAATAGCAGCGGCACTGCGGCTCAATCGGCTGTGGGTCGTCTATATAGGCGCTGTTTCTTAACCGTACGGGTCCGTTTTCGGTAAAGGCAAACGCATTTCTGCCATTTCTTGTCGGCAGGACGCAGTCGAACATATCGACGCCGGCAGCTACAGCGGCGATGATGTCAGCCGGTGTGCCGACCCCCATCAGATAACGGGCGCCTCCGGCGGCAAAAGGGCGGTCGTGTGGGTAACGGTCTTTACCATCTCCTCGTGGCTTTCACCGACGCTTAGTCCGCCTAAGCAATAGCCGTCGAAATCCATCTTGACGAGCTCCGATACGCAGTGTGTGCGGAGGCCGAGGTCTGTCGAACCCTGGACAATGGCAAAGAGTATCTGGTCGGTTCTGGAATGGGCCTGTTTGCACCGCTGGGCCCAGCGGATGGTTCTTTCGACAGCCTCTTTCAACTGCGGCCGGTCGCAAGGAAACGGTGTACACTGGTCGAAACAGGTAATTATGTCAGCACCGAGTCGATTTTGAATTTCGGTTACAGTCTCAGCGTTAAGGTATATCTTTGTTCCATCGACGTGGCTTGTAAACTCGACACCGTTATCATCGACCTTAACTAAAGAGGCGATTGTTTGGTCTTTGGGGATGCGTCCGGCCCGGCCGGCCAAAGAGAAGATTTGGAAACCTCCACTATCGGTAAGTATCGGGCCGTCCCAGGCCATAAATTTATGCAGTCCGCCCAACTTCTCGACCACTTCAACTCCCGGACGCAACAATAAATGGTAGGTGTTGGCCAGGATAGTATCGGTGCCGGTTTGTTTCAACTGCTCGGGTGTGACGCCCTTAACTGCGCCGGCGGTTCCGATGGGCATAAAAGCGGGGGTCTCGACCCTGCCATGCGGCGTTGTCAATACACCTGTGCGGGCTGTAGAACGGGAATCTGAACAGAGGATTTCGAAATCAGCCATTTTGCAATTCTCAGTTTGCTATTCGACTCTCAGTACGCCTTTACGACGTTGTTTTCCAGTTCGTCAATAGGCAATGGTCAATATTCTTGAGCCGGGGTAGTAATACGAAAGAATCTGGTAGGAGTTTTTTCCCGTTCTTGCCATAGCCTCTGCGCCGTGCTGGCACA
This sequence comes from uncultured Phycisphaerales bacterium, assembly GCA_963760535.1. Lineage (GTDB taxonomy): Bacteria > Planctomycetota > Phycisphaerae > Sedimentisphaerales > Anaerobacaceae > CAVXEF01. The sequence continues at coordinate 10,083 of CAVXEF010000023.1, read as the reverse complement.
TTCCGACGCCGTGTCCCCAGCCTCTGCCAGCTATAAAACCCCAGTTATCGCCCAGATTTGCTATTTGGCAGACTGTGCTTTTGAAACTGCGTCCATTCGGGTCGATTGCCAGGCGAAAGTCCTCAGCCCGCAGCTTGTCACTGCCATTAGAACCGGAAAGCTCGACCATGGTAAATCGCGAAAAGCCTCCATAGTCACTGAGCCGGGCGGCTTTGATGTTTATGATTTCTCCGAGCTGCTTTAGCTTCGGATATCTTCGCAGCAGTGCCTCTGAGACGTAAGCCTTGCTGAACTGCTGTGTAGGCCAGAAGAACTGTTCCGGCTTGGCTGCATCACAGCAGTAAGGGCAGGGGACACCTCTGAGCGGCTCAAACGAATCGCCAAAAACATTCTGGCTGTTTTCAGTATGGCCTCCGCAGGCTGAGCTGTAGTATGCGGGGAATATATCTTCGGTTCCGTCGGGCTGTCTGCAGACTAATACCTGGCCGTACGTGCGTTCGACGGCCTCCCAGGCTTGTGATGATTCTGCGCTCAGGCCGGGGTACAACTGATTGGCTGCGGTTTGCCGAAGGTCCCATCTGCGACCTGTGCCAAAGCGTTTCTTGATATACAGACAATATGTCCTCGCGGCGATTGCCTGAGCTTCGAGGGCTGCCGGCTCCCAGTAAGAGGGCATTTCAGCACCTACTACGCTGACTAAATACGCCTCGAGCGGGACAAGATTTACCGCGGTCAGAGAATCACCATCAGGATTTATTATAAGCTGCAGTTTGCCACGATAATCGCTGCTATTTATGTTGAAGATGTGGGGGACATCGGGCAGGATGATTACCGAACCGGCCTTGTATGTCTGGCCGGCGATTGTTATTACGCCGGCGGAGACGGCTGCATCTATGGGCAGGTTAGACTGAGCAAGATAGGCCAAGGTGGTTTGCGTTTGGCCGTCCAGAACGGTAAGACCGGAAGGTACTTTGATGGTACAGGCTTTTATATTTTCAAAAAGCAATACTCTCACCCAGAAGCGCTGGTCAATGTCCATTTGGGGTGTCGGGCGAACCAACTGTCTTTCCGCACAGCCGAGAAATGCCGTCAGCAGCAGGAAAATCACCACTCCAAAACAGCACCTCCGGCGTCGTTGAGAGGAGCTGTTTTTGATTCCTTTGACTCCTTCAACTTCCTCGACAGTGCTCGGGACAGGTCCACTCAGTATAAACATACTCAGAATAAGTATGCCTGCAGGATGTTTTGACTTTAGGTTTCTGATTTTTAATCCAGGGTTCGCAGAGACAATCCGAAGCCGCTTAAGATTTTTTTAATCTCGTTTAAGCTTGTTACCCCGAAGTTTTTAACGCCGAGAAGTTCAGCCTCCGTTTTTTGTACTATGTCCCCGAGAGTCCGGATTTTGAGCTTCTGCAGACATTTTCGCGAGCGTACGGAAAGCTGCAGGTCGTCTATAGAGTGGCCCAGAATCCCTCTGTCTTCGCCCTCGGAGATGTCACCGGCGTCAAGAATTTCCGCCGGAGCCTGCTCACCTTCCTCCAGGGGTATGCCGAGACGTAATCCTTTGGAGTCGAGTATCACCTTAATCTCTTTAAGAGAAGTTTCACCGAAGTTTTTGTATGACAGGAGCTCCACTTCGGTTGTTCTCAGGAGGTCACCGATGGTTTCAATTTTCATCTTCTTAAGGCAGTTTCTGCTCCGAACCGAAAGCTCAAAATCGGAAATCGGCATCTCAAGAATTTGCACCCTATGGGTTTTCTTTTTTTCTTTTTCCTCATCGTAGTACATAGTTTTGGAGCTTTCGATATCCTTTTTGAAAAGGGCGGCCCTTTGATGGTTTGGATGGAATTCGAGCACCTTGTCGATACATTTGGATGCCTTGTCAAACTCGCCCATATCTTCATAGAGCACCGCCAGATTTATCAGGGCATTTACATAAACGGGCGAGGCCGAGATTATCTGTTTGTAGTAATCTATGGCAGCTTCCTCATTGCCATAAAGGTCGCAGCGATAGGCCAAGTGGAAGAGTGCCCTTTGGTGATTTGGGGACAGCTCCAGAGCGACTTTGTAATTTTCCATCGCGTCGTCGTAGAATCCCTGAGCTTCCCGCAGGCGCGCGAGCTGATAATGGTACTCGGCATTTATATTTTGGAAGTTCGCGCAGTTTTTCAGCTCTTTTTCCGCGGCGTCAAGGTTTGAAGCGTAACGATAAGTTGCAGCCTTTTCCAGCATTACGCTTAGGGGGTCAGCCTCGTATCTGAGGCTGGTCTGTAAACTTCCAATAGCCTGCTCGAATTGGCCCAGTCGGCGAAGCGCAAAGGCCAAGTAAATGTATTTTTCCTTACAGTCATCCGCTTTTTGCAGTTTTTCAACTGCTTCGTTATTCTTTCCGATAATAAAGAGGCCTATTCCGGTTGCCAAAAGAGCTTTGGCTGAGGTCCGGGACATATTTGCCTCTACCTGTTCACTGAAAGCAATTGTGTTGCTTTCACTGCAGTGAACGAACTCGGAAAGTTTCCGGATGTCGTCCATAGACGGCATCTCATCGGCAAACAGGTCAATTTCGCAGCCTGCAACTGGATTCATAATAGCATTACTCCTCTGATAATTTTGATTAACGTTAAACCTTTTTTGTCCGCCTTCGACCGGCTATCGTTAGCTCGGGAGGAGTATTATAAAGACTGAGCAGGGATTTGCAATACCTATTTTTTAGGTTGCCTTTATGTACGGCCAACAGCGTAGGCAGAATCAGCCCCTGCGGAGCCAATGCCAGGCGAAAGGGAAAATATTTTGAACTTCCTGCGATTTTATCTTAAAATAGCATGCGAAGATGTCCGAAGATTTTAGAAAGAACCGCGGATACGGATTTCATTAAGGTTTATACTATGAAGGGCTTTATCTGGGGCAGCGTTACGATTCTTGTGGCACTCGTATGCCTTTGCGGTGCTGCGCCTGAGCCGGCTGTTGTGCCGGGGCCGGATGTCTGGACGGTCGACATCCGGTTTGAACAGCCAGAGCAGATTACGTTCAGAGCGGGTCTCTACGAGCAGCCTGAGCGGTTTTGGTACATAATATTAACGCTCACCAATAATACGGCTCGTGATGTTGATTTTTATCCGAAGTGCGAGCTGATGACCGACACATTCGAGATTATACCATCCGGCCAGCGTGTGCCGCCGGCAGTTTCCGAGCAGATAAAAAAACGACACCAAGCGAAGTACCCACTGCTCGAACTTCTGGAGGACGCCGGCAGCAGAATACTGCAGGGTGCCGACAACGCCAAGGATGTTGCGATTATCTGGCGCGATTTTGATGACAAGGCCAAGAACATAACGCTCTTCATAGGTGGCCTGAGCAATGAGACGGTTGTCTTTGACCATCCTGTGGCTATGGACGCTGGGGGAAAACCTGTCAAAGTCTTTTTACGAAAGACCCTCGAACTGAGTTACAAACTCGGTGGTGACCCGGCATTCAGGTCTGATGTCAAATTGCTGTTTGCCGGTAACCGCTGGATTATGAGGTAGAATTCCTCAATTGCTGCCGCTCGGCGGCTATTTCTGAAAAGTTTACCTCTCCAGCCTCAAGTTGTTGCCCCCGCTCTCAAGGTCGGCCGAGCCTAAGGCTGGAGAGGCGTAGTAGAGGAGTATTAGTGCTTACAATATATTGTACCCGAAACAAGCCGCAAATGATTCTGGGCATAAACCTTATTTTTGCACTCGAAATTCCTTAGCCCCTCTTAAAAGAATATCAAGGTTTCGGAAGCTGTCTCGCAGCGTATTTCGCCGGAGGACCTTTTGTTGACAGTCAGCGGCAGACAGCCGAACATCCGCTGCAATCACGCCGGTAGTGGAAGTGCCCTATGGCAGCGGGGACAGATAACATTACTGCCCTTGAAATTAGGGGGAACCTTTAGTTTTAGGCCGCAGGCGCAGGTCAAAAATATAAAGCCGTTGACCTTTCTCATAATGTCACCAGCCTGACGGAGCTGCTTTTCAAAACGCTCTTTCTTCCCTGTCTCCGCTGAAGGCTGACGCAATGCAATATCCTCCATAGTCAAAGCAGCAGGGGGGATGACGGTTTTGGTTTTTGTTACATTGCTGAAAGAATCCGAATAGTCTCGCAGGGATGCACCGTGCGTCATATTGCGAAGGATTTTTATCCGTTCAGATATCGGCGGGTGGGTGCTGGTCAAATCCGACAGCTTCATCTGACCTCCTTTTTTGAAGGGATTAACGATGTACATCGGGGCTGTTACCTTATTAACGGTAGCTAATTGCGGCGAAGGGTCGTTGGCGATTTTCTCGAGTGCGTTTGCAAGGCCTTCGGGATAACGGGTTAATCTGGCGGCATCGGCGTCAGCGAGGTATTCGCGCCTTCTTGAGAGAGCAAAATATAATAGATACGCCATCAAAGGTGCGAGAATAGCGGCGACAATAGCAATTACCAGCATAATAAGTTGTGCTTGTCCGCCGCCCCTGCCGCCGGCTGAATACCTTCGTCGGTTTCCGCCCGTTGAACCGTAAAACATACCGCGCAAAAAAACGTTTGAGAGTAAAACGATTGAGCCTAACATTATCCCGGCCAGGGTGACGAAAAGTATGTCGCGGTGAAGTATGTGGCTTATTTCGTGTGCGATGACACCCTGGAGTTCGTCGCGGTTGAGCCGGGCGAGCAGGCCGGCTGTCACCGCTACCGAGGCGGTTTGGGGGCTTCTGCCGGTCGCAAAGGCATTCGGAGCATGGTCATTGATGATGTAAATTTTCGGCATCGCAGGAAGACCCGCGGCGATTTTCATCTCCTCAACTACGTTGAACAACTGCGGATGAACGTCGTGAGTGACGGGCTTTGCTCCGCTGGCAGCCAACAGAATCTGGTCGCCGGCTGAAAAACTTATCAGCATCAGAACAAACCAGATTACCAGTGCGACTATGAGGCCGAAAGAGCCGCCCCGCGGTCCGAAAAAGCCCAGGCCGATGAAAAAACCCAGAAGCAGAAGAACCGCTGCCATAAGCACCATCAGCACAACGGAGTTTCTCTTATTTGCTCTATTAACTCCCCTGGACGCAGCTCACCATATATTGTTGTCCGAACCGATTAAGAGAAACTTACCTTTGGCACTTCCCGCTCAGCGGCACTTTCAAGCCCAAAGAAATCGTGCTTGCTGAAGTTGAACATATTGGCAATGATGTTCGAGGGGAACATTTGAATCTTGTTGTTAAAGAAGAGAACCTGGTCATTATAATTCTGGCGTGCGAATGAAATCTTGTTTTCGGTACTGGCCAGCTCTTCCTGGACAGCCAAGAAATTCTGGCTGGCCTTGAGGTCCGGATAATTTTCCACCACCAGCATAAATTTACTCAGCGCTTCACCGAGAACGCCTTCCGCTTTTGAAGCCTCGGCGACGCTCTTGGCACCAATAGCCTGGCTTCGAGCGTTGGTGATGGCTTCGAAGGTCCCTCGCTCGTGTTTCATATAGCCTTTGGCTGTTTCGACAAGATTGGGAATCAAATCGTGTCGACGCTTCAACTGGACGTCAATCTGCGACCAGGCGTTGTCAACCTGATTACGGAGCCCAATCAAGGCGTTGTAGATTCCGATCACAAAAACAATAAGCAGAACCAGAACAACAGCTACAATAATTAACGCAGTCATAAATCTTTCCCCTTCAATGAAACTTATTGATGTCTTTGTTCAAGTCCAAACATTTCAGCTAACAATTGTTGAATTTTATTATCCTTGTCGAGTTGAGCTTTGTCAACGATGTCCCCGAGTTCACCTTTGTCGAACCATAAGCCATCGCCTTTAATGCATTTATCGATGAGCAGAGCAGGCGCTTTGCCGACGATGATTTTTTGCATTTTTTTGTCACAGATAGGGCATCTTCTCGGCTTTTCGGCGCAGTTTGAGTCGATTTTGAATAAGTTGAGCAGTTGCCTGGATTTCTCCGGCTCGCCGAGCAGCATTTCAAGCTCACCGGCGTCGAGCCAGATACCGCCGCAGTCGATGCAGTGGTCAATCTCGACCTCGGCAAGCTCGAGTGTAATCATCGCCTTTTTGCAAACCGGACAATCCACGGGATTCACCGCCTCGAAGTATGAATCATCGTGGTCATATTACATTCGCTGCTCTTTCAGGTCAAGAAAAGACTCGGGAATTGTCCTTGACGGTGAAAATCGCCATAGCTATTATGAATCACAACCACAATGGCCGATAAGGATAACGGCTGACAATTAAGGCTGGAGTATGATAGTCGATTGCCACACACACATAAACGCCGCCAATATAGGTGTTGGAGCTTCTGAATATTTCACTGCGGCAGAAAAAGTGGATGTCTGTATAGTATTAGCCGAGCCGGAAGATTCGGGCCGGGAGGTCAATAACAGATTATCCGAATACGTCGCTAAGCATCGGGAAAAACTGGTGGGTTTTGCGTTTGTGGACCCGACGAAAGACGCCGTCAGCGTCAAGAATGTAACGTCGCTGACCAAAAAACTTGACCTGAAGGGTGTGGTTCTTTACTGCTGTGCCTGCGGTTTTCATCCGGCCCACAGCAAGGCGATGCAATTTTACGAATCGGCATGTGAGCTTGGGCTGCCGGTCTTTTTCCATAACAGCGGGGCTCTCCGCACCGGTGCAGTTCTCGATTACGCCCAGCCATACCTTTTGGATGAGGTTGCCCGGACATTTCCCGCTTTGAGGATTATCGTCGGTACAATGGGAATGCCATTTGTTGAACAGACATTTTCTCTGGTAGCCAAGCACGAAAATGTCTATGCGGACCTGACGATTGAGCCTGATAATGTCTGGCGGGTCTATAATACGGTCGTCGCGGCACACGAGTATGGCGTAATGGATAAACTGCTGTTTGGCAGCGGTTATCCAACTGGTAATGTTCAGCGGTGTATGGAAACGCTGCTCGGCTTTAACAAGCTTCTGGCTGATACAAATCTGCCGACGGTCCCACGCGGGGACATTCAAAACATCATTGAGCGTGATTCACTCAAATTGCTCGGAATCGAAAAATAGCAGACACAAAACAGGTGAGCGTTGACGACGTTCAGCCGGTAGTTGCCTTCTAAATCGAATGCGGTGAGAAGGACGTTATGGCCAGAGAAAGATGGGCCAGTAAGCTCGGAGTGATACTTGCTGTTGCCGGCAGCGCCGTCGGACTGGGAAACTTTCTCCGCTTTCCCGTTCAGGCCGCACGAAACGGCGGCGGCGCCTTTATGATTCCTTACTTCGTCGCTCTTTTTCTCCTCGGCCTGCCACTTATGTGGATTGAGTGGACAATAGGCAGATTCGGCGGCGGCTTCGGCCACTCCACCGCACCCGGTATGTTTCACTCCATCTGGGAAAAAAACAAATTCATCAAATACTTCGGCGTCATCGGCATCTTCGGCCCCATCGTCATCTTCATTTACTATGTCTATATCGAGTCCTGGCTGCTCGGTTACAGCTTTTTCGCACTCTTCGGCAAATACAACGCCTGCACCACCGAACAATCTATGACCGCATTTCTACAGGGCTATCAGGGGCTGGTCCACAATGAATTCTTCAGCGGCATCGGCACCGCCTATCTGTTTTTCTTGCTGACCTTTCCTGGCCAACATCTTGATCGTGTACCTCGGAATAAGCAACGGAATCGAAAAAACGTGCGAATACGGCCTGCCCATACTTTTCATATTTGCGCTTGTCCTTACGATAATTCGTGTCCTCACACTCGGCGTGCCCGACCCCGCCAAACCCGAAAACAATGTCATCAACGGCCTGGGCTATCTCTGGAACCCACAGTGGGCCGCTCTCAAAGACGCCAAAGTATGGCTTGCCGCCGCAGGCCAAATTTTCTTTACCCTCAGTTGCGGCATCGGTGTCATCCTCACCTACGCCAGCTACCTCACCAAAAATGATGACGTCGCCCTTTCCGGCCTGACCGCCGCCGCCACCAACGAAGTCGCCGAAGTTATTCTCGGCGGCAGCATCGTTATCCCAGCCGCCTTTGCTTTCTTTGGCCCCGCCGAAATCAACAAAATCGCCGCAGCAGGAGCCTTCAACCTCGGCTTTGTCACTATGCCGCTGGTCCTGCAGAAAATGGCCTTCGGCAATATCCTCGGCTTTATGTGGTTTATGCTCCTGTTTCTTGCCGGCATTACCTCCTCCATTTCGCTTGCGCAGCCGGCCGTCGCCTTTTTGGAAGATGAATTCAACCTCTCAAGAAAACAGGCAGTCTCATTCTCGCCATCGGCGACTTTATCCTGTGTCAGCCCGCCATATTCTTTCTCGGCAGGGGGGCCGTCGATGAGCTTGACTTCTGGGGTGGAACGTTTTGTCTCGTTCTGTTCGCCACTATCGAGACAATCCTCTTCGGCTGGGTCTTCGGTATGGAAAAGGCCTGGACCGAATTGCACGTCGGCTCCGATATCACTATCCCACGAATCTACCGCTTCATTATCAAATTCATCACCCCCGCCTTTCTGCTTTTCATTCTCGGCTTCTGGTTCGTTCAGGAGTGGATACCCACTATTCTGCTGCGAAACGTCCCTCATGAAAACTTCTGGTTCATCGTCGGCATTCGCCTGATGCTGCTTGTCTTTTTTATGCTTCTGGTCTTTCTTGTCTGGATGGCCTGGAAACGCAGACGCAAGGAGGGCAGTTGTATGACTCTTGCTGGCTGGATATTTTTTGTCGTTAGCTGGCTGGTGATTCTGTTGCTCTTTTTGTTCTCACTCATCCGCACCCTCCGCACAAAAAGCCGTAACAATGCCGGCAGCCCGGACGCTTAGATGAACGCAATCAGAACCTTGCGTCAGAGCACAGCATACTTAGCCTGCAATTTATCACGTCGGATTGAAGCGAACATCCGTGGAACGTCACTTCGGCTTGAAGCCCTTCACCTTACCGCTGGTGTATTTTTTGCAGGCCTTTTCTATGTCAACGTCGCTGATATTTGCCAAGGTGCACAGCCACGCAAATACGTCAGCGAATTCTTCCTCTTTGTTGTGCCGGCTCTTCTGTGCAAGTGCGGTGGCAAGCTCGCCGACCTCTTCGATGAACCACATAAACGTCGCAGGGATTCCTCGTTCCTGGTCGCGTTTCTTATATTTTTCCGCGATTAGCTGCTGAAATTCACCGATACGCATTCTTTTGCCAGTCAATCACTATCTAAGCAGGTCCGAGAGCTTGGTCTTTGTGAAGACGGCTTTTGCCTCGGCAAGGGCCTTTTCGTAGCTTTGTTCAGCTCGAACAGCGAATTTCTCTTTGCCTGCGTGCTCGGTCATATCCAACTGGCTTGTCAGAGGTCCGTCAACAGCCTCGATAATCTCGAGCATTGTAATCTTCTTGGTTGGTCTGGCCAGCGAGAAGCCGCCTCTGGGGCCTCTTTTGCTCCGCAGCACATTTGCTCTGACAAGCTGCTGCAGTATCTTGAGCAGATATTCCAAAGGTATATTGTACTCTTTGGATATGGTCTGCGACAGGATGATGTTCTTGTCTAAGTGCTTGGCGACGTAGCCGACCGCCAGCAACCCGTACCCTGTTGATCTGCTGATTCTCATTTTAGCCTCCTTTGAAATGGACTAACAATACGGTTTATCGTCACGATTTAAGCGATTTTCGACATAGTATACATATCTACGGTTATACATCTACCAGGAAATCCCTTATTTGGGCAGCGGTAATACCTTATATGAGAATTTATCTGTAATTAACGCTGGCAAAGCGGTTGAAACCCTCCCTGTTCTCAACCGGTGATTATACTTAAACCACTTTTTTAGCCTTTTTTCCCAAAATAACCGATTAGAGTATAGAGTTCTTTTATTTTGGAAAGTTGATATAATTGCCGAAAAGCTTCCGACGTGCAAGTATTTTTTTAAAAAAGTGATGAAATTCTTAAAATTTTTTTAGATGCCTAAAAAGCTTGACATTTAGTTTTTTCTGACGTAGAATTTCGGCACAATTTTGCCGTTTTTCAAGGAGGTTATTATGGAGCAGATTAAGACCAGAATAGCTGTTGAGTACACCCCAAACGCAACAATAATTACTTTCACCGACGAAAAAATCCTTGAGGAGCAGGACATCAGTGCGCTC
>CAVXEF010000022.1:0-21487 GCA_963760535.1 uncultured Phycisphaerales bacterium | reverse complement strand
CCGCTCCTGGTTTTTAGAACGTCTTGCGAGCTCCAGCCGAGCATACCAGGGTACCCACAAAGGCCTATCATCCCGTAATCTGTCAATTTTGCCCCCATAAAAATGGCCGCGAAGGAGTACTTGGAGAAATCGACTTCCCCATCTGCGGCATTGAGGGCGTCTTCGATTAGTTTCTTAACTCGTGACTTGTCCACTTCCAGGTTCCTTGACGAGATTCTATACTGGCTGACGGGACTCGGCATTTTGTACCATCTTTTTGTAACATCGATGTCCAAAGAAACCTTGCCGTATGACATTTCCTTAACATAATTGTTCAACTGCTGAGAAAATCTCATTTGAACGAGATTCCGATTTATGTTATGCGTCACATCCGGGAACTCCACAAGGATAATAATCCCTTTCTCGACAGCCTCTCCCTGTTGTCTGTCTTTGGTCGATTCGGGAAAATCTCTTCCAATAGCCAACCCGTGAATCAGCAAGAAGGCAAAAAAGGCCGCTAAAACGAGGATGGTAAAAGGAATCAGTTTGATACTACTTTGCTTCATCTCGGTTCCTCTGGTAAAATGCTTTGCTAAAAATCATTTTGCGCCTCGCTGCAGATTTCGTCAAGCCTGTTTTTTTGTAAATGCTTGACTGTACAAAAACAAGAAAATTGATTCTGCCTTTCCGCCTTCGCAGGGCTTCGGCGGATTCGCCATAGCTTTAGCGAAGGCGAATTTTCTTTTTTTCGGCTGGGTGGTGTGATACATTGCTTGCGTCTTTACTATAGGAAAATCGGCACAGAAAGGAATCTATGAAACAGCCAAGTATAGGAACCCACCGGAAAAAGGTCAAGGCGGTTCATCGATATGAGGTTGTGGGAAGCGGAAAAAAGGTGAGTGTAGCAGGAAAGAGATTTCACTTCATCGGCGCAGGCGGTATCGGGATGTGCGGCTTGGCTAAACTTCTGATAAAGCACAGAGCAATTGTTACCGGCTCGGACCAGACCGCAAGCGCTGTTGTGGAAGGATTGTGCCGATTGGGTGCTGATGTGAAAATCGGCCACAGAGCCGAGAATCTGCCTGCCGATACCGATGCGGTCGTAATCTCAGCAGCCGTCAAAGAAGACAACGCTGAATTAAAGCTGGCACGCCAAAGAAAGCTGAAGATTTACAAATACGCCGAGATGCTGGGGGTAATATGTGATTGCTATGAGCCGATAGCCGTAGCCGGCACGCACGGCAAAAGCACAACGGCAGGCTGGCTCGTATATCTGCTGAAACAGGCAGGTCTCGACCCGAGCTTCATCATCGGAGCTGAGATAACTCAAGCTGCATACATCTTCCGGCGTCGGAGAAGGCAATTACTTCGTCGCTGAGGCCTGCGAATACGACAGGAGTTTTCTGAACATAAAACCCAAAATCGCCTGCATACTAAATATCGAGGCCGACCATCTCGACTACTATAAGGATGAGGCTGAAATAGTCGAGGCCTTTGAGCAATTCGCAAGAGGGATAAAACCTGGTGGCGTACTGATTGCAAATGGCAAGGATTCGAAAGTGGCAAAGGTCATCCGACAATTACCAAGCCGGGCAGCGCTGTGAGACCTTCGGACTCGACGAAGATTGCAATTTCTACGCCAAGAACCTCATACTAAATGATGGGCTTTATAGCTTTGACGTTTATCATAATGACGAGCTGCTTGGGCCGGCGAGAATTACCCTGCCGGGCAGGCACAATGTTCTGAATGCCCTTGCAGTCGTCGCTGCGGCGAGCTGCACCGGCCTGCCGGCTCAAAGAATACTTGAGCTATTGCCTCATTTTACCGGCGTCGACCGCCGACTAACATTAAAAGCTCAAGTCGGCCAAATCACCGTCTTGGATGACTATGCCCACCACCCGACCGAAATCAAAGCATCACTTGCTGCCATACGCCAGAGGTATCAGCCCAAACGCATCTGGTGCATCTTCCAGCCGCATCAGTACAGCAGAACCAGATTTTTACTTGATGACTTTGCGCAAAGCTTTAAGTTTGCCGATATAACTATTGTGCCGGAGATTTATTTCGTCCGCGACAGCGAATCAGCCAAAAAGCAGATTAACTCGCAGGTTCTGGTTGAGAGGATACAGGCCAACGGCGCACAGGCGATTTTCATTCGATGATTTTGGTCGAATCTGCGATTATCTAAAGAGCAATGTCGCTGCCGGCGAACTCGTAGTTACTATGGGTGCAGGCGATATTTGGAAGGTGGCAGATGAATATATTCAGTGGCTTAGAAAAAATTGTTGAGGCCGATTATCCACTGGCCAAGCGCACCTGGTACGGTCTGGGTGGGCCAGCCGATTATTTTATCAGGCCCCAGACGGTTGACCAGCTTAAGGACGTCGTCCGGCGCTGTAATAAGAACAAAATTCCGATTTATGTAATGGGCTTCGGCTCGAATCTGCTCATCGGTGATGATGGCCTGCGGGCGGCAGTGATAAAACTCGACTCAAAGCAATTCTCGCAGATACAGTTCAATGATGACGGCCTCACTGCCTGGGCGGGTGCCGAACTGACACGTCTGGTCTTAACCTGTGTGAAAAAGGGGCTTTCCGGCCTTGAAGCTTTAACCGGAATACCAGGTTCTATCGGCGGAGCGGTGAAAATGAACGCCGGCGGACACTTCGGAGACATCGGCGCAGCCGTCGAAACTGTTACCCTTATGGACAGTGCCGGAAATGTCTTTGAAAAAAGCAAGCCCGAGCTTGTCTTCGATTATCGCCGCACAAATATCACCGCCAACTTTATCCTGAGTGCTCAGATGAAACTTGCTGCCGCCGACCCTGAGCAGATTATGCGGACGGTGAAGGAAGTCTGGATTTGCAAAAAGAACACTCAGCCTTTGAATACGAGAAATTCCGGCTGTATATTCAAAAACCCTCGTGGCGTATCAGCCGGTGCTTTAATCGACAGGGCCGGCCTTAAGGGCTTGCGGATAGGCGCAGCCGTCGTCAGCGAGAAACACGCCAACTTCATAATCGCGGAAAAAGGCTGCAAAAGCCGCGACGTCATCGAGCTTATAGAAACCGTAAAGCGAAAAGTCAAAAAGCACTTTGATGTTGAGCTTGAGCTTGAAATCGAAATCTGGAAATAGATTCGTCACTCGCGGCCTGTCATTTGGCACAAGGCAACAGCAAGTTGAAAATAATAAATAGCAAATTGAAGATAGCTGTCCTTGCCGGCGGTATCAGCGAAGAACGCGACATCAGCCTCCAGAGCGGCAGTTGTGTCGCCAAGGCGCTGAAGGAAGCCGGCCTGAATGTAATTATCGCTGATGTTACTCCCGACAATTTGGATATACTTGAAGACAGGAGCATTGATGTTTTCTTTATCGCAATGCACGGCAGGTTCGGTGAGGACGGCCAATTACAACAGATACTCGAAGACAAGGGGCTTTGCTATACCGGCAGCGGACCAGCGGCAAGCAGATTGGCTTTCGATAAGTTAGCCGCTAAACAATGTTTCATCGAAGCAAATGTTGCTACTCCAAAGGTGGTTATCTTCGATGTGAATACAAAGCCAAAGGAACTTGAAAACCAGCTCTTTCGAATGAGCAATAAATTCGTGGTCAAGCCGGTTCGTCAGGGAAGCACCATCGGCGTCACTATGGTTGATAATCCAAAGTCAGCTCTGGCAGAAGCGCGAAAATGCTCAGCTAAGTTCGGCGATTGTATGATTGAAGAATACATACCGGGCCGAGAAATAACCGTTGGCGTATTGCTGGGTCGGGCGCTGCCGATTATCGAGATTAAAAGCAGGACCGGCTTTTATGATTATCACGCAAAATACATTGATGACCGGACGCAGTTCCTTTTTGATACAATTGATGACCCGGCGCTAACAGAAAAAATCAAGGCGGCGGCGATTGACTGCTTCAACGCACTTGGGCTTCGGCACTTTGCGAGAGTTGATTTTATCTTAAGTGCCGACGGAACTGTTTACGCCCTCGAGGCCAATTCCATTCCTGGCCTGACAAGCCATTCGCTTCTGCCCAAAGCAGCGGCGAAGGCAGGCATTTCAATGAGCAGCCTGTGCGTAAAAATCGTCGAAGCCGCCCTGCAGAGCAGCAAACTAAAACCCGTTTACTAATTATTTATCCGCCGGAGGCGGATACCGGCAACTTGAACCTGTGGCCAGAAAAAAAAGAAAAAACAAAACAGGAAGCGTTTCATACAGCCTTCACCCTCGCCAAAAAAAGAAAAGGCGAAGGACGGATTTCCGTATGCCGAGTTTTCCCGCTATCCTGAAAGTTGCGGCAGTAGTCTGTGTTCTCATCGGCCTGGCGGTCGGCTTTGTATTTCTCGAAAAGTATATCAAAAAAACCGGCCCAATTGCCCAAAAGGCAGTGCCCATCAAATTAGTCGATGTCCCCGACTGGGTAACCGAGCCGCTGAAGGAAAAGATTTATGCCGCCGCCCGGCCTGACGGCGAAAACCTGAGTATTGACGAAAACACCGCGGCGTTAGTCCATCGGAATATTGAAACGTCCGTCGCCTGGATACATCAGGTAAAAGTTCAGGTTACGCATGATGCTATTAGCATCAGTGGACAATGGCGAAAACCTTTAGCGCTGGTCAGGGAAGGTTCGCAAAGCTTTTACGTCGATGAAGAACTGGTCGTTATGGATTTTGTGCCGATGCCTAATCTGCCAATCGTAAAAGTGGAAGGACTTTCACCGGTGGCAAAGCTTCTGTCGCCCGGCGACACTTGGCGGGGAGGTGACCTGGCCGCCGCCGTCGATGTATTGGCTCGGCTGCAAAAGATGGATAAGCTCGTCAGCCCCGACAAACCGCTGCTCTATACAATTGACAGAATAGATGTAAGCAATTTCAACGGCCGGAAAAACAATCGCCTTACCCACATTGTCCTGTACACAAAGGACAACACCGAAATCATCTGGGGTGCGGAAATCGGTACCTGGCAGCGGCATCTCGAAGCAACAGACGAGGAAAAACTTACAAACCTCTATGCCTACTACAAGGAACACGGCTTGTTATTGGGAGGCGCAAAATACATAAACCTCCAGTACTCACAGGTGAATGTGTCCTTGCCTGTTGACAAATATTAGCGCTCGAAGCTGTTTAGGGCTGTTGCCAGCTCGCTGTAACGGTATTCGATTTGGTACTCGTTGCAGAACGATTTGAGTTTTTTTATCACCGATTCGCTTAGACCGTTTTGAAAATCCGCATCGCCATTGCAGCAGAAGATTCTGCAGCCGGCAAAACGATAATTGTAAATCGTGCACCTGCCGCCAACATTGTAAGGACACAGGTTGGTCTTCATCAGCCTTACATTTTCGCCGCGCAGGTTCGCGATTAAGTAAATCAACTCGGGTGGGGTAACAAAAAGCTTATGGTCAAAGCTTTCGAAGTCGCAGCATTTGCCGCAGGCCTCACAGCGCCCGGCCAGGTCTCTGTGGCCTTCAATTTGTGAACCAAGCCAGTCGTAAACTTCAGCTATTTTTTTTATGAGACGACGGTTTGGCCAGTGTTTGCCCACCATTTTTTCTTTCTGATTTATCCGCCGAAGCTTTAGCGAAGGCGGATTCTTTCTATTTCCTCGAAGCTGTATAGCCTGCCGCGGTTGATACCGCTGCATTTTTGCGTCGCCTTGTTCCAGGCAAAAGGGTCTGTCAGATTGCTCGACCAGAACGGCCACGCCCTGCACTGGCTCGGCCGAACCGCATAAATCATACATCTTTTTCGTCCTTCAATTTCGCGCAAGAATACACAATCTTTGGTGCTCAGCTGTTCAAGAATTGTTGCCCGAAAACCCACACGTTTTAGATAGTCATGCCGCAATTCTCCTGGTGTTATTTTCAGGTAATCTGCTATGAGTTTAATCTCCGGTCTCGTAACCCAGATATACCCCTCACCGGGCCCGGAGCAGCATCGGCCACACTGCTGACACTCAAAATGCAGACCGCCAGCGTACCACGGAGTTTTTTCTTTCTCAGGCATCTATTATTTTACCACTTCAGAATAGCGCCTGTGTCGGCGCTGGTGGCCATCAAGGCGTACTTTGCTAAGCAGCCGGTTGCAATCCGCGGCTTAGGCGGCTTCCAGCTCTTTTTGCGTTCGGCTAATTCATCAGCGGATAGTTTTACGTTTATAGTGTTGCCCGGAATGTCAATTTCAATTATGTCACCATCCTTCAACAACCCTATAGGCCCGCCGACCGCTGCTTCCGGGCTGATGTGTCCGATACAGGCGCCTCTTGTACCGCCACTGAACCTGCCGTCGGTTATCAAAGCGACTGATTCGCCGAGGTCGCAGCCCATAATGTAACTTGTCGGCGAAAGCATTTCCTGCATACCGGGGCCACCTTTTGGCCCTTCATACCGGATAACCACAACGTCGCCTGCTTTTACTTTGCCGCCCAATATGCCGTCACAGGCCTCTTCTTGGCTGTCAAAAATAACAGCCGGGCCACTGTGACGCAGCATCTTTTCTGCGACACCTGCGGTTTTTACAACGCTGCCATTGGGGGCCAAATTGCCTTTAAGGATAGTAAGTCCGCCGGTCTTGGAATAAGCATTTTCGATGGTATGTATGCAACTCGCCTCGCTTCGGCGAAGCGGGTCGCTGTCTTTGATTTTTGCCCTGGCGATATTTTCACCTAAAGTTTTTCCTGTAACAGTGGGGCAGTTCAGACTAAGCAATCCTTTGATTTTGCTTATTTCTTTCAGTATCGCGCTTATGCCGCCGGCTTTATCGACGTCCTCAACGTGCCATTGGCTCGAAGGCGCCACCTTACAGATATTCGGACACTTTGCGCTGATGGCATTTATGCGTTCAAGGTCGTATTTGATACCCGCTTCGCTGGCGACAGCTAATGCGTGCAGCACCGTATTTGTCGAGCCGCCCATCGCCATATCCAGCGCGAAAGCGTTGTCTAATGATTTCTCGGTGATTATATCCAGCGGCTTGATGTCCTTTTCAATCAGGAACATAATCTGGCTGCCGGCTTTTCTATAAAGTTTGTTTCTTCGCGGGTCGGTCGCCAGTATCGTACCGTTGCCCGGCAGAGCCATTCCGATTGCCTCGCAAAGACAATTCATAGAGTTGGCAGTGAACATCCCCGAGCAGCTTCCCTGCGCCGGACAGGCCACAGCTTCAAGCTCTTTTAACTGCTGTTCGCTGATTTTGCCGGCGCTGAACTGTGCAACGCCCTCAAATATGCTGATGAGGTCAACGGCTCTGCCGTCCTTTGTTTTCCCTGCCGCCATAGGCCCGCCGGACACAAAAATCGTCGGGATATTCAGCCGAACCGCTGCCATCAGCATTCCCGGTATGATTTTATCGCAGTTTGGAATACAAACAAGCCCGTCGAAACAATGTGCTCGTCCCATAGTCTCGACCGAGTCGGCGATAATCTCGCGCGAGGCTAAGGAATACTTCATACCGGTATGCGCCATAGCGATGCCGTCGCAGACAGCTATGGTATTAAACTCAAAGGCCGTACCGCCAGCCTGACGAACCGCCTGCTTGACAATCCGCCCGACCTTATTCAGATGAACGTGCCCGGGCACTATCTCACAAAAGCTGTTGGCAATGCCGATAAACGGCTTATCGATATCCTCGTCACTTAATCCGCATGCGTGCAGCAGACCGCGGTGTGGTGCTCGCTGAAAACCCTTTTTAATCGTATCGCTTATCATTTTGCTTCCTTTCTCTTAAAGTCGCCCACAAAAGCCTACAAAGGCGATTTTAGTGCCTCTCGCAGCACAAATAAAGAAAAAATCGGTTGTCTTGAGAAGCCCGATATGTATAATTATACGTCGAACACATTATAAGCTTAAGACTTTTAAGGAGATTGAACAATGGTGCACAAGAGAGTTTTCGTCTGCTCGGCTGCCGTCGTGGTTCTTTCACTACTTTTGGTAGCTGGTTGTGGGCCGGGTGCCGGGGAAGGCGCGAACTTTGCGCTTAAGTTTACACCCGGTGATTCGGCAAATTACAAGTTCATAATGGAGAACGAGGACAGCGTCACATTCGAGGGTTCCATCGCAGAAAATCCCAGCTTCAAGGGGGGTTTCAACCGCACAAAAGCTGAAATGACCTTCAGTCAGCAGATACAAAGCGTTAATGACAACGGTAATGCCATTGCGAAGATTACGGTCCGCGACCTCAAATACTCATCTGTACGCGATGGAAGTACCTTGCTGGATTTTAATAGTGCCGAGGAAAAAGACCGGAACAATCCATTCGCAAAGCTCATCGGGCAAAGTTACACCATAGAGCTCGCCTCCGATGGCCGGGTTAAGAGGGTCGTTGATACGGAACAGGCCCTTGCTGCTGTCAGGGGTTCGGAGCCGGCCAACAAAGCTGCATCGAGGCTGCTTACCCCGGATACAATAGGAAAGATTCACGGGACCTTGGTCCTTCCGGGGACTGGCAAGGGACGATTACGGCCGGGGCAGAGCTGGAGCAACACAAGTGTCTTCGACTATCGTATGCTCGGCACAGGGTCTTACGAAAAAATTTACACCGTAAAGGAAATCAAAAAGCAGGGCGACCAGCGGCTCGCCGTTGTTCAGATGAATGCTGTCCCAGGCTCGGCAGATGTGAATGAGCTGCGCAAAGAGCAAGCGATGCGAGCCTTTTCAGATATGTTTGGTGGTATTGACACCACGCAGACGTACACAGGCTGGCTGGAACTGGACCTAAACTCCGGCAAAGTCCAAAAGTACTCCGAAAAGTTACAGTCGCAATGGCTCGTGGTCGACCAACAAGCTGAACAGCAAGGCGATGAGAAACCGAGTGCGGTGAAAATGGGTGTTATTCGTTCATACAGTCTCGAGAGAGTTAATTAAAAACCAGTGGAGCATAGGCAGACAATCGTCAGGATGGCTTACGCCACTGCACAGGAAAAACTTGTATTCTTCATGTTCCTAATCGAAAGGGCAAAAATTGAGGGCTGCGCTAATTATTCTTACAGCCATTTCTTTGAGTGTTTTGGCAGGTTGTGAGGCTGGCGGCAGGAGGTTGCTCACCGTGGATTTTCAGCTGGGACAGACCCTGCGGTACAAATTTGTGTCCAGCAGGGATATCGAGCTCGACTGGAGCTTTCCAGCACGTGGCACCAAAAAGACCGAGAACAAGGTCGATAAATTGCATGAGTCAATGGAAATGATAGTCACCTACAGCCCGCTCGATGTTGACTGCAATGGTTTGACGACCGTCAAGGCAACTTGTGAGTCGGTAAAGGTAGAGCGAAAACAGCAGGGTGGCACAGTGGACGCTGTGGAAAGCCTCGCCGGCAAATCTTTTATCATTACCATCAGCCCGACCGGGAAAATGGAGGATTCTTCGCAATTGAACGAGCTGATTCGCAAAATCGGCGAAAAGGCGTTCCGGTCGGTCGGCCGTGAAGGAAAAATCAAAAACCCGGATATGACAGAAGATTTTGTCGCCACCCAGTGGTTTTTGTGGGATGCGACCGCCAGCATTGAGAAACCTCTCGACGGCGTATGGGTAGGCCGTCGCTGGAAGTCGAGACTCTCCGTGCCAACGCCGATGGTATCGAGGCTCGCAAGGAATGTCACCTATACACTCAAAGAAATCAGGCAGAGCGAAAAAGGCGAGCTCGCCGTCATAAAAAGCAGTTACTCACTTGCCGACTCGGCCCCAAATAGTTGGCCGGTACCTTATTCAGGTAACTTCCGAATGAGCGGAACATTTGGATTCCTTGGACGTTATAGATTTCTTGATTTGCAAGGCGAGGGGGAAGAACTGTTCAATATCGACGCCGGCCAAACAGAACAGTACAATCAGCAGTACCAGCTAAACGCCGAGGCCTCCATCCCGTTTGGTATTGAGGGCGGTGCCGCAATAAAAATTAAACAGAACTTGACAATGCAGCTTCTCAAGTAAAAACACAAAAACTTGTGCGCTTGCGCATGGAGGTAACCGCAGATTGGAGCATAAAAATCTATGGGCGCCGTGGCGAATCGGATACATCAGGGGCTTAAACGAGCGCAGCGAATGTTTTATCTGTCATAATTTGCAGAACCCACAGGATGACGACAAAAATCTGGTGTTGTGGCGTTCCAAATGTTGCATCGTGGTACTGAATCGTTTCCCCTATAATAATGGTCATCTGCTTATAGCGCCGGCCCGGCATATTCCCGACATCGACCAGGCCAGCGACGAAGAAATGCTGGAGTTGAGCAAGCTGATACGGGAGTCAAGGAAGGCCTTGTCGCTGGCAATAAAGCCCCACGGTTTCAATGTCGGAATGAATTTCGGCAGATGTGCCGGCGCCGGATTGCCTGAGCATCTTCACGTCCACATCGTCCCTCGCTGGGATGGAGACACAAATTTTATGAGCGTATGCAGTGATACCGATGTTATAAGTCAGAGCCTGTCCGAGCTTTTTGAGCAGTTAAAGCGCATAAGCAAAGAGCACAATCTGCCCCACTTATAAAAATGTGTGGTGAACTTAGCTGTTACGCAGTCAGTGAAAGTCTCAGTCGGGGTCGAAAGTTCCCGGAGAAGCCGCACCCCTATCGTTCCGACTTTGAGCGTGACCGCGACCGTATAATACATTCCTCTGCTTTCCGCCGACTCGAGGGCAAAACCCAGGTCTTTACACCGGGACTTGACGACCATTATCGCACCCGTCTGACACACAGCATCGAAGTCGCACAGATAGGAAGGACTATCGCAAGGGCGCTCGGCTTAAATGAGAGCCTTACCGAGGCGATATGCCTTGCACACGACCTGGGGCATCCGCCGTTCGGGCACGCCGGCGAAAAAATCCTTAACGATTTAATGGCCCGGTTCGGCGGATTCGAGCACAACCATCAAGCGCTGAGAATCGTGGAATTGCTCGAACATCCTTATCCGGATTTTGCCGGCCTGAACCTGATGTATGAAACCCGGCTGGGACTGGCAAAGCACAAAGGCCCTTATGACGAACCTAAAGATGTAACCTTTACCGAACCAAATTGTTCGCTGGAAGGCCAGGTTTCTGTCATAGCTGACCGTATCGCGGTAAGTTCCCACGACCTTGAAGACGGTATGCGGGCAGGCTTGATTGGCGGTGGGCTACTGAAAAACGTCGAGTTGTTCGCCGAAGCACAAAGCCGAATCAGTGCCGAGGCAATCAAGGACCCAACCATCCGAAGAACCAGAACAGCAAAAGCAATTATTGACGGACTTGTCAGCGATTGTATCGACGCAAGCAAAAAAACTATCGCGAAGGCAAACGTAAAAACAGTTGACGATGTCTGCGCCGCAGGCGAAAATCTGATTGTCCTTTCAGCAGAAAATGATGCCAGGTTCGTAAAACTGGAAAAGTTTTTATCGGCGAACTTTTATCAGCATAAATCGCTGATACAAATAGCTGACAAAGTAAAGTCTTGGCTCGAGCAGCTTTTTGAGAAATTCTGCCAAGAGCCGAAATTGATGCCGGTTTATTACAGGCAATTGATAAACCAGCAGGGCCTGCAGCGCACCGTCTGTGACTACATCGCGGGTATGACTGACAGATTCTGTCTGAAAATGCTCGAGACGTAAAAACAGAGTTTTATGTGTGGTTTGAAGATATGTTATGAAAAGGTTGCTCGCATCGTGTTTTGGCTTAGGTCGGCTACCTTTAGCACCGGGAACCTGGGGTTCGCTGCCGCCGGTGATTATCTTTGCTTTGCTCCGTTACTTCGAAGCATCGGCGCTGCTGTTATCGATTGTGATGGTGGTTTTGGCTCTGGCCGGCTCCATCGTTTGTATTAAATGTGCTCCAGCCGTGATTGCTGTGACGGGTGAATCCGACCCGAGGCAGCTTGTCGCCGATGAGTTTGCGGGCCAGGCACTTACATTTATTGGCGTCCCATTCTTATTGACAGGTGCGGCCTCTAAAGAAGAGATATGGTTCTTTGCTTTATTTGGCTTGCTGTTGTTTAGAGCCTTTGACATCGTAAAGCCCTGGCCAATCCGGAAGTTTGAAAAACTCCCTGGAGGTTGGGGCATTCTTGCCGATGATTTATTGGCAGGGATTTATGCTGCCATTGTTTTGATAATTTGCATTAGGCTCTGGGCCGTTCTCTCTTCAGGTTGATTTGGGAACAAAAAAATGGCTGTGGAATATTCTGTCGAAGTCTGCGAAACACTTAAGGAGAAATTCCACGCTGCTGCTTTACATCGTCCGATGCAAATTGGCCGATACGAGCCGGGCGAGCAGTTAATGTATGATGTTACAGCCGTCGGCTCAGCGGATACTGCAAAGCTGCGCCTCGTTGTCGAGAAGTTCGTAGGCGGCGGATTTGCCGGTCAGGTATACAAAGTCAGGCTCGTCCATATCGAATCTGAAAACGGCTGCATACCGGGCCTTGAAACCGACGGAACTTATGCGATGAAGATTCTCGTCCCGCCTACCAGCTTCACTCGAATATTTCGGAACGCTCTTTACTGGCTCGGCTTTCAGGGACCGTTTCAGCTTCAGGTAAACCCCGTCGCAATCAGGGCCGGCACACTGTGGCAAAAGTTCATCCGACGCGCCGTGAAAATTCAATTCGGCGATAAAACCAAGGTTGTGGACGTCTACGCAACATTTGTTGACCAAAAACTCGGCAGTTGCGGCGAATTCAGCGAATGGGTACAAGGCCGCACCTGGCGGCTCGAGGTTGATGAGCACGTCGACCTGCTCAAAAGATGGCGAAAGGGTAAAACAGTCGGTTCGCAAAAGCTTGGCTCGCCAGAATACAGGGCAAAATACATCTTTATGCACGATTTCGTAAAGCTTTTGCACGAAATGGGGGCTTACGAATTTGCCCGGCAGTACGAATGGACAACGCTCAAGAGTCAGCCCAATTGTCTCAAGCGCATTGGTACTGAGGCTGAGCCGGGAAGGGGTCTTGTCGCTGTTGATTTTCGTGCAGGCTTGGCCCTATTGCCATTTCTGCCTATGAGCCCGGGTGATATAAAGTTAATCTTTCAGGGAATAAAACGCGGCTCATTTGTGCAGTTCGACAGAGGCGATTTGAATAAGCTGAAAACTTTCATCGGTGGCCACAAAGAACATTTCAGCGATATGCAGGGGCTGCTCGACAAGCTCGTTAAGGCTGAAGATATTTATCGAAATTCAGTGCCTGATATTACACACAACCACATTCGCCTTTTATCCAGCAGTAAATTGTGGGGCACTATATTTGATAGCGCTGTTACCGGCTGGAAGGTCAGAAACATTATTGACGAAAAGAGTTTTGAAAAGCTGCGGGCCAGCAGGGAAAAAACTTTCCTCTTTTTCCTGCTCGGTCTGCTGCCTGTTTTAGGCAAGGTATTACGAAGATTCTTCTATCACAGCGGCTGGCGCAGGCATTACATCGGCATTTTGACCAGTGCGGAATATTTCAAAAAAGCCCTCAAAGGTAGAGCGATGGAGCTGCTCGCTTCGTGGCACAGGGCCGGCAGAATTTCACAGGAAAGGGCAAAAGTGCTTTTGCAGCAGCCCTGGAGGATTTTTTATCATTTGCCGTTTCTGCTTCTGATTTCGCCGGGTCTGCACAGATTTTTTACCGACCGGCGATTTGCAAAGGAGAAACTTTATTACTTCACAGTAAGGCCTGTTAGGCTGTATTTTAATGCCGAGCTTCGCCGCCAGTGGCTTCTTGATATGGTTAGTCAAGGCAAGAAAAAACATATCCTCAGCGATGAAGATGCTGATACAATCCTGTCGCAGATAGATGAACCTTTCATACAGAAATATCTTCGGTGTCTTGCCGTTCATATCTGCTACGCTGCCGGTAACGCAAATTGTTTCGATGTTAGTTGCTGCTGTATATATTACTGATTCATGCCCGGCATAATCGTGGAAATGCATGGGTCGTCGCGGCTGGGCATTATTGTAATTTTTCATCTTATTCCTATTTCACCCGGCTCGATTACCCGTGGTCTATATGTTGTTTATATGGCTTAAAAGACAAAAGTTTTAAAGATTACGATATTGCAATTTTTTAGGCTTTTTAAAATTATCGGCTATCTCGCGTTTCCAATACAAATGACTTATCATTATCCGGCACTGGCGAGGTTTATGGCGGCACACTGGGCAACCGATGCCATTCATATTATTCCTGTCTTCGGCGAAAGGGGGGCATTACTGGAGCATTGGGTATTTTGCCTGTTTTACAATTGGCCTTTGACAATTCGCCGCCGAATGCGAAGACGCGCCGAGATACGAGCGTCTATAAAACCACGATATTGGCACGTCGGCTTGTGTATACCCGCGGTAGTGATTGTTCTCGGATTCGCCGATTTCGCTTACTTGCTGATATTCGGACAGTTACCCCGCTTCGATAGTATTCGGTGGCTTTTGTTGATGGCACCTGTGCCGACGCTTTGTGGTGTCGCAGTAACTTTGGGTTGTGCAGGGGCGCCATTATGGAGACGCATTGTCTCCGCCGCTGCCTCCGGTGCTGTGGTCGGTTTGCTCTACACAGCCATCTCCGTAACCTTCGCCGGCGGCGACGTGGTTGCCCCAGGCCAAATCGTAGTGGTCAGCGTATGGCGGCTGTTTGTTTTCACGGTTTTCGCGGCTGTTGGAGCAATATTTACCGAGCTCAAACTGCCCGACCCGGATTTGGCATAGTCTTAAGTTCTTTGTAATTTATCGATGCGTTTATGAAATATTTTATGAGATATTTTTCGCCGATTGGCACTTGAAGGAATCCTGGTTTGTGCGATAATTACAAAAAGTCTGGGTTTGTGCTCTCGACACGGAATGGGCTCCTGAGCGAGCGGAGCTTATAACGGAGCGTCTCGTTATGGTTTCGACGTAAGTGAAAGGAGTCAAAAATGAAAACGGAAATCATTTCCTCAAGCCTGATCCGTATGGCAAATCATAAGTATCTTAGAAAACTTTTGGCCAAGAAAGCCGACCGTTACATTTATAATACACTCGTAAACGGCGATTCACAGGACCTGAAAGAAGTACAGCTAAAGAAATACCAGTTTTTATCGGCAATGCTGTACTGTGTGATACGGAGTGTGGATAAAGGCTTTATATCGAGCGAAATCATAAAAAAGGTTATAAAAGTTCTCGTGGAAAACAACCTCGTCTGCTCGGACCAAAGTTACTTTAAGGCTGTCGAAAGATTCAAAGAAAAATACGGTGAGATGCCGCCGAGTTTTATAGTTTTCTCTCCCACGCAACGGTGCAATTTAAGGTGCATCGGCTGCTATGCAGCTTCCGCCATCCGACACCAGTGCTACGGTTCCTTATCCAATCGCCGATAGAATAGTCTCTGAGGTACACGACCTTTTTGGAGGCAGATTTATAACTATAAGCGGCGGCGAGCCTTTCCTGTACAGAAGCGAAGGTAAAACTCTTTTGGATATCTTTCAAAAATACAACGATATGCTCTTTTTGGTATATACCAATGGCACCGTTATCGACGAGAGCATCGCAGCTGAACTCGCAAAATCCGCAAATGCTACACCGGCTATTTCCGTTGAAGGTTTTGAAAAGGAAACCGATGAAAGAAGAGGCGCCGGCACTTTCAAAAAAATCTTAAGGGCCTTTGAGTATTTGCGGCAAGCTGGTGTCCCTTTTGGAATTTCGGTAACCGCAACAAGCAAAAATGTGGATGTCCTTTTGACAGATGAATTTTATGATTTCTATTTTAAGCAGCAGGGTGCCTGCTATATGTGGCAGTTCCAGTTGATGCCTATCGGCCGGGGAAAAGATGAGATGGACTTAATGGTCAGTCCCGAACAGAGACTTCAACTGTACAGAAAATGGGAGAAACTGCTCGCCGAAAAGAAATATTGCTTTGCCGATTTCTGGAACAGCGGCGTACTTACGAGGGGATGTATCGCCTATGGCAGGAACGGTGGATACTTCTATATCGACTGGCACGGCAACATAACACCCTGTGCTTTTATTCCTTATTACGTTGACAATGTTTATGACCTGTACAAAAACGGCAAAACCCTTTCTGATGCACTGTTTTCAGATTTCATGAAAAACGGCCGAAAATGGCAGAAAGAATACGGCCTTGACAACTGGAAAAAACCGCATAACTGGCTGATGCCCTGCTCAATAAGAGACCATTACGACATCTTCAGAAACACCGTCTTGCCAAAAGAAGCAAAACCAGAAGATGGAAAAGCCAAAGAGGCATTGGAATCTGATGATTATTTCGATGTGCTCAAATCCTATGACGAACGACTGCAGCAATTGACAGAAAAAATCTGGCAAAACGAATATCTAAATGTATAATAACTACTCTGACAAAGTAAACGTCGATGAGAAAGGGCTCTGAGATGACCATCGAGGCACCCATTAGCAAATATAAGAAAAATAACCTCAAAATCTACATTGTTGTCTGTGTGTTTTTTGCCGCTCTTTTTGGTTATGATGGGTATTTCAGTAAATATGAATGGTCACATCGTCGCAGTTTCTATGAAAAACACGTCAAAAATGGCCAGCCTGATGACACAATGGGATTTAACCGGAAAGCACCTATCCTTCTCTGCTGTTGCTGCTGTTGCCTTGGGTATCTGGCTCTGGGCCATTAGAAATAGAAAGCTCATCGCCGATGAAACCGAGCTTATCGTCAGCGGCAAACAAAGGATTCCTTACGACTCCATGGAAAAAATCGATAAAACACTTTTTAAAGAAAAGGGTTTCTTTATAATCACCTACAAAGATGAAAAGAGCGGCGAAGTCGGCCTGAAACTGAGCGACAGAACTTACGACAATTTGGCGGCGCTCCTGGACCACCTCGTGGCAAAAATCAGTTGAAATCCCTCAGGGTAAACGGGTAAAATTCGGCTGTTAAACCACAATATGCTAACATTACGTTATCGCGGTTTGTCTTTGTAAGCATCTTTGACTTGTACGCCTGTGGCGTAGCAGTTTGCTATAAGACAGTTGCAGATATAGGACAAGATGAATATATGCATTACCGGATTGCAGTGGGGTGACGAAGGCAAAGGGAAGGTTGTCGACATCTTCGCTGAGCATTATGACATTGTTGTTCGTTACGGCGGCGGCGCCAACGCCGGACACACTGTCGTGATAGGTAACGACAAATTCGCTTTACACCTTTTGCCAAGTGGTGCTGTTCGTCCCAATGTTAGCTGTGTAATCGCCAATGGAGTGGTGGTCGACCCCGATATACTCATAAAGGAAATTGATGCTTTAGCACAAAAGAACATCACCCTCGATGGCCGTCTCTTCGTAAGTGAGAACGCCCACCTTGTTCTCGATTATCACAAAAAAGAAGACCGCCTTCGGGAGGAATCGCTCGGCAAAAACAAAATCGGAACAACTATTCGAGGTATCGGACCCGCTTACGCCGACAAAGTCGGCAGAGGTTACGCTTTGCGCATCGCTGATTTAAGGCAGCTCGATAAGCTAAGGGAAAAGCTGCAGATGGTTGTCGAATACAAAAATAAGATTTTTGCCGCTCTTTATAACGCTGAGCCCTCCAGCGCGGATGAAATCTTCGATAAGTGTAGATTCTATGCCGGCAGGCTTCTGCCGTTTGCAACCGATACCACTGAGTTCCTGCACAAATCGATTGCTGATGGAAAGCCGATACTCTTCGAAGGTGCACAGGGTGCTCTTTTGGACCTCGACCACGGCACTTTTCCATTTGTAACAAGCTCGAACTCAAGCTCGCTCGGCATGTCGGCAGGTTGCGGCGTGCCAGCTAAGATGGTCGATAAATTCATCGGCGTGGCAAAGGCATACGCCACAAGGGTTGGTGGAGGGCCCTTTCCATCCGAGCAGGACAATGAAATCGGCAGGTATATTCGCGACAAAGGAAGTGAATATGGCACGACGACCGGCCGGCCTCGCAGATGCGGATGGTTCGACTCCGTCGCTGTTTCATACGCTGTAACAATAGGTTCTATCGACGAAATTGCTTTGATGCACCTCGACACGCTCTCAGGCCTGAAGGAAGTAAAAATCTGCAGAGCATACAAAATCAGCGGAAAAGAAATTACTTTCTTTCCTGCAAACGTAACCAGGCTCTTAAATGCTCAGTGCGTTTATGAATCAATACCCGGCTGGGACCAGGACATTACCGGCGTTGATGACTTTCATGAGTTGCCGTTGAATGCCCAAAACTTTGTCTGTCTTATCGAGGAAATGGTCGGCAAACCAGTTACGCTTATTGGTGTCGGACCTGCGAGAAGTCAGACAATTTTTAGATAAGGTCTTACCTGTCGTTGTATCTCGGCTGAAGAAGTCCGGGTACGACGATTTGCGTTTGAACATCTGATGGAAGAACACTTTAGACAAAAGCAAAAAGC
This sequence comes from uncultured Phycisphaerales bacterium, assembly GCA_963760535.1. Classification (GTDB taxonomy): domain Bacteria; phylum Planctomycetota; class Phycisphaerae; order Sedimentisphaerales; family Anaerobacaceae; genus CAVXEF01. Next base: position 3,202 of record CAVXEF010000022.1, on the reverse strand, counting down.
AACTGCCGAGCGCCTCGGCATATCGCCTGCGAGGATACCCCGCCATATCGCCATAATTATGGATGGTAACGGCCGATGGGCCCGGAAGAAGCATCTCCCAAGGGCTGAGGGACATCAAGAGGGTGGTAAGACCGTCGAAAGAATAGCGCAGCACTGTGTCGACCTCGGCATTGAATGTCTGACCCTTTATTCATTCAGTACGGAAAACTGGAAGAGGCCGAAAGCCGAGATTGATGTCCTGATGTATCTTTACGCGCGATACCTTGCTGAGATTCGTCCCACGCTTATGAAAAACAACGTGAAGCTCATACATCTTGGCCGATTAGTTCCGCTGTCGCCGCTGGTAACAACGGAGCTTACGAAAACCGTGGAAATGACCGCCGGCAACACCGGAATGGTACTTGCGCTGGCACTAAATTATAGCGGCAGAGTTGAAATAATAGACGCCATTCGCGCAATCGCTGCTGAGTGCAGTGATGGCCGGCTGCAACTTGACGATATCGATGAAAAGTGTGTTAGCCGCCGCCTCTACACTGCAGCTCTCCCCGAGCCTGACCTTTTGATTCGAACTGCAAACGAGATGAGAGTCAGCAACTTTCTGCTCTGGCAGATTTCGTACACCGAATTCTATGTTACGGAGACTCTTTGGCCCGATTTCAAAGAGAAAAACCTGGAGGATGCAATACTGGCTTATGCGAAAAGACAACGCCGATTCGGCGACATCGAATCGCATATAGCTGATTAAATACCAACCGGTTACCAAGTACCAATAACTATGCTCAAATACAGATTGCTCTTCGGCACGTTAATGACGGTATTTTTCACCGGCCTTATCATTTTGGACAGCTGGCTCGACGGCTCCATAACCGTCTGTCAGGCCGATGACAAACCTTTGCAGGGTACACTCCTCTGCGTACTTATCTCCGTACTTGTTATTCCTGCTCATTTCGAGCTGTCGAGACTTTTTGCTGCAAAAAACTTAAAGCTTTTTGCACCGGTATCGATTGTTGCTTCGATTCTGCTTGCCACCTGCTGGTATTGGCCTGGGCTTGTCGGTATCTCACCGGCGATTTATCTGCTTTCGGTCTGTGTCTTTATGTTTTTGGCACTGCTCTTGTACCAATATATCAGCTTTGGTTTCTCTGGGGTAGTTGCCAACTGCGGGGCGAACTGTTTTTCGATTCTTTACCTTGGGCTTTTCGGTGCTTTTGTGCTTGCGGTCCGAATTGATTTCGGTCCATGGCCGCTGCTGATGTTCGTCTTTGTCGTAAAGTCCGCTGACATAGGGGCTTACGCAATTGGGACGCCTTTGGGAAAGCACAAATTTTCGCCCAAAATCAGCCCCGGAAAGACTTGGGAGGGTATGGCCGGCGCCGTCGTGGTTGCCGTTATAGTGGCTATTCTTTTTGCTGCAGCTTTTGATATAATGATTTGGCCGCTGGCAGTAATCTTTGGATTTTGTCTCGCGTTTCTCGGCCAGATGGGCGATTTAGTCGAGTCTATGATTAAGCGAGATGCCCAACAAAAGGATTCATCCGATATCGTGCCGGGCTTCGGTGGAATACTCGACATCATCGATTCACCTTTGATAGCGGCACCGTTTGCGTATTTGTTCTTTATGCTCTGTAGTTAGTTGTTATGTTTAGCCAGCAGTTTTACCGGCGATTAACATAATAAGGATACGAATTGGAAGTCACCATACAATTAGATTCAACCGACAGGCAGCTTGAGTTGTTCGGCCCAGCCGACAGCAATCTTCGACTTTTGCGAAAAAGCCTCGGCGTCCAAATCACCGCCAGAGGGTCTGATTTGATAATCAGCGGCCAGGAAGAAGATGTAGACAGGGCTGCTGAAATCATCGACAAAATGCAAAGGCATCTGATTAAACGAGGCTCACTCACCACCGCCAACGTAAAGGCCCTTCTTGCTCAGGACACCGCTGTAACGCCGCAGACCAGCCGGGCCATCACTGTTTACTCCCACGAGAAGATTATTGAGCCTTCTACGAAGGGACAGCTCAGGTATGTCGAGATTATGTTGGCGAATGACCTCACGTTTTGTATAGGCCCCGCTGGAACAGGAAAAACTTACCTTGCTGTTGCAATTGCCGTCTCAATGCTGAGGAAAAAGCAAATCAGAAAAATCGTCCTTGCCCGTCCTGCTGTCGAAGCCGGCGAAAAACTTGGCTTTCTTCCCGGCGATATACAGGCAAAGGTAAATCCCTATCTGCGACCTCTCTTTGACGCGCTCGAGGATATGATGGATTTTACGCAGATGAAAAAACTTATGGAGATGGATATTATCGAAATCATTCCCCTTGCTTTTATGCGAGGCAGAACGCTTAACGAAGCTGTTGTCATTTGCGATGAGGCGCAGAATACCTCTGCAGGCCAGATGTTAATGGTTCTGACGAGGCTCGGCCACGGTTCAAAAATGATAATAACGGGCGACATAACACAGATTGACCTCGATGCCGGCCAGAAAAGCGGAATGGTCGAAGCCATCGAAATACTCCGGCGAATCAAAGGTATAGGTTGCGTGGCACTGACCCAGAGGGACATCGTCCGACATCACTTGGTCCAGAATATCGTCCAGGCCTACAAAAGAAAGGCTGAAGGCAAAAGATAAAAGCCCTGCGAAATTTCCCCCGCCAGGGTCGGATATAAATGAAGGTGTAAAAAATGCGGTTTCTGAAGAAAACAAGTCCAAGGCGGACTCAGCTACGCAAAACCATCGCAGCAGCGCGGTTCTCTCATATAAGCCGGCTCATCAACGCTGATGTCATTATTTCAGTTCTTTTGTGGCTGCTTTTTGTTGTTCTGTGCATTCCCATTTTGTCATTTGAGTTAATTAAACAGCGAAATTTCTGGGAAGTGATACCACTGACTGTGGTGGTGTTGCTGGTCTCCGTGGCCGCCGCTTTTTACATCCATCACTACCAGGGCCGAATAATAAAAAATCACGCCAGGGCCGCGGCGCTGACAGGCCTGTTTATACTATTATTGGCGACGGCAAAGTTCGGCTCGTTAGTAACCCACCAGGCATCCTGGGCCACCGGAACCGCCGTCACAGCCGCGATAATTTTGACCGTTGCGTATAGTCAGCGATTCGCAATAGGAATGACCGTATTCTATTGTTTCTTTGCCTGTTTCGCAGCGGGACAAATGGCAGATATAAGGCTCCTTCTTACCATGGTAGACCG
>CAVXEF010000021.1:0-16597 GCA_963760535.1 uncultured Phycisphaerales bacterium | reverse complement strand
GTGTCCGCACATTCTCCGACTACTGGAGTCTTGGGGGCACTTGGACGGGCCCGCTTCCTGCACGCAGCAAAGATGTTCTCGGATTTGGCTTTGGACAAGGCATTACATCTCATGACTACCGTGAGGCCAAAGATGCCACACACACAGAGAGTATTTTCGAGGCCTACTACAAGATTTATGTTACAGAATGGTGTTCACTTACTTTGGACATTCAGACTTTGCTTAATCCAGGAACGAATATCACAACGATACTTCTGTGATTCCAGGTATAAGGGTCAAGATGGTCTTCTAACATATTGGTAAAAAGCAGAATTTATTGGTTGATAAGAACAGAAGCAGAAAGAATTGAAAGGAGACTTAAAAATGAATGGTGGAAGATTCGGTATCAGAAACAGAAAAGAGGTATGGTTAGCTGTGTTACTTATAATAATTGCTGGTATTGCAGCGGTGCTTTTCCTCAGGGGGCAAACGCCTGTGGTATCCAGAGCGGAGCCGGCCAAAGAGGTCGAAAAGGCGATTTTGCCTGAGACTGTCAGGCCTGCAAAGCACTTTAAGATTCTGCATATAATGAGCTATCACTTACCGTGGAAATGGACGGAGGAACAGCTTGCAGGATTCAAGGAGGCTTTGGGCGACCTTGATGTAGAGTACAAAGTCATCCAGATGGATACCAAACGACACAGCGATGAAGCAGTGGAAACTAAAGGTTGCAGCCGAGGCAAAAGAGCTTATCGGCACCTGGAAGCCGGACTTGGTGTTCACAGGTGATGACGATGCTCAGCAGTATGTTGCAAAGGATTATGTCAATACAAACATACCAATTGTTTTCTCGTGCGGTTAACGCCGACCCCAAGGAGTACGGATTTGCAGGCAGTAAAAACGTAACCGGTGTTTTGGAACGGATACACTTTACGCAAGCCGTGCAACTGCTCAAACAACTGGTCCCGACTGTTCACAAGATAGCTATCATCACAGATACAGGAAAAATGTGGGTTCCTATAATGGAAAACGAGATGAAGCGGAGCGAAAGCGAACTGCCGCAGGGCGTAGAAGTTGCAGGTTACTATGTGCTCAGTACTTTTGAGGAGTACAAGAAGACGGTGAAAGACTGCGAAGGCAAGGTCGATGCGTTGGGAATGCTCGGCGTTTTCGAGTTTAAAGATGAAAATGGTAACAATGTGCCGTTGGAGCAGGTACAACGCTGGACGGTGGAAAACAGCAGGTTGCCCGATTTTTCATTCTGGGATGACCGGGTCAAGAAAGGCACACTGTGCGCAGTTACAGTGTCAGGGATAGCTCAGGGCCGGGCAGCCGGCAAAATGGCCAGAGGGATATTGTCCGAAGGTAGAAGCCCCGCCGGTTATCCAATGAAGGCGACTGAAAAAGGTATACCCATAGTAAACCTTGCCAGGGCTAAAAAGCTAAATATTAACCCGGCGTCAAGTGTGCTCCTGACGGCTGAAGTGGTCACAGAGTTTACGTGGTGATAGGCTGTGAAACTGAAAATACGAGGGAAAATTCTGATAATTACAGTTATGACCTTCTTGCTGGCATCGGCGTGAATACGCTCGTTTATCAGCCGAGTGTTCAGAGAAGGTTATTCCGCCGCATTGCAGTCGAAGATGGATGTTATTGCCAACACTCTCAAGTCGCAGATAGAAAGATTGTTGGGTCTGGGAATCGCTGTAAATGATATCGAGGGATTTGAGGCCCAGTGTCAGGAAATGCTACGCAAACACAAGGATGTGGTCTACGTTATGGTGACTCTAACAAACGGCAAAATCCTGTTTCACAATGACCCAACACGTCACGGTACGATGATAAACGACCCAGGAATCCTCAAGGCTCTTAAGCACGAACCAGCAAACAACATGTTTATCTGAAATCGCCGGGCAAAGGTACTACAATACGGTTGTCCCGGTAGAAGGCGGTTCAGATGAGCCTACTGCCGCTGTGGTAGTGGGATTTCCTACGGCGATTATCGACAACAAGGTACAAGAACTTCGTCGTTACCGTTTTACGGTGGCTCTTGCAGCTTTAGGCCTTGCGACATTTTTATTGCTAACTATCCTTTCGATTTCAGTAACGAAACCCTTGTCCAGCCTTGTTGCTACGATTCAGCATATCCGTGACAGTTCAGACCTGAGCGAGAGAGTGAAAATTGTCTCGAAGGACGAGTTGGGAGACCTCGCGCACTCGTTCAACCAGATGACCGAAGACCTGCAAAAGAGGACCACATCTATAGAAAACCTGAATCGAGAGATAAAGCGCCGCAAAAAGGCGGAGCAGCGCCAGGCCCAACTGCTCGAGGAACTGGAAAAGACAAATCAAGAGCTGAATGATTTTGCATACATAGTCTCGCACGATTTGAAAGCGCCGCTGCGTGGAATTGCTACTCTGGCTGATTGGTTATCAACTGATTACGCAGATAAGCTCGATGAACAGGGTAGAAAACAAATAAATTTGCTTACCGGCAGGGTGGCCCGAATGCACGATCTGATTGATGGAATCCTGCAGTACTCAAGAATAGGACGTGTTAAAGAAGAGAAGGTTGTGGTAAACCTAAATGAACTTATCCCAGAAGTTATCGACATGATTGCTCCGCCGGAAAATATTACCATTACAGTTGAAAATGAATTGCCAACAATTGAGTGTGAACGGACCCGGATTATGCAGGTGTTCCAAAATCTTATAGGCAACGCCGTGAAATATATGGATAAGCCGCAAGGCTGGGTAAAGGTCGGTTGTGTCGAAGAGAACGGCTTTCTGGAAATTCAGTGTTGCTGATAATGGGCCGGGGATCGAAGAAAAATACTTTGAAAAAATTTTCCAGATATTTCAGACATTGTCGCCGCGTGATGAATTTGAAAGCACCGGCATAGGTCTTTCATTAGTAAAGAAGATTGTTGAGATGTATGATGGTAAAGTTTGGGTAGAATCAAAACCGGGCAAGGGCAGCACATTCTTCTTTACACTGCCAAAACAAGAAACAGAGGTGAAAAATGAGGAACTCCAAGCCAATATTGTTGGTTGAGGACGATGACGTGGATGCAATGACCACTCAACGGGCCCTTAATGAGCTTAAGGTCACAAATGAACTGATTCATACGGTTGACGGTGAAGATGCGTTGGAGTATTTGAGGGACGAGGGTAACAAGAAGCCATGTGTTATTCTATTGGATTTGAATATGCCGAGGATGAATGGCTTTGAATTCCTGAAAATCGCCAAGGCAGATGCTGCGATCAGAAAGATTCCTGTGGTGGTTTTAACAACTTCAGATGCCGACGAAAGCATAGTCGAAAGCTTTGATTTGGGCGTTGCCGGTTATATCGTCAAGCCGGTGAGTTACAAACAGTTTGTCGAGGCGATGAGAACATTAGATATGTACTGGACTCTGAACAGATTGCCGGACGGCGTAGGGCAACTGCCTTCGTTGAGCGGTGCATATCAGTCGGCAACGTGAGTCCTCACCGCGAGTGTTATCATCCCGCTTGTTTCAAGGACACCGCTTCAACGGAGAGGGCGGGATTCGAACCCGCGGTGCGGTAAACCGCACACACGCTTTCCAAGCGTGCTCCTTCAGCCACTCGGACACCTCTCCATAAATCGTCGCACGTTGTTCGAGACTCGTTACTCTGAATTTTCCGTTCGGCGTTTCTCGAAGAATTCCTGCAAAATTTGACTGCATTCGCCAGCCAGAACGCCGCTTGTAACTTCCAGCTGATGATTCAGCCGACCATCCTGCACGATATTATACAGGCTTTTTACCGCGCCGGTTTTTGGGTCGTCGCAGCCATAGACCAGCCGGTCAATCCTCGCTAAAACAAGCGCACCAGCGCACATTGGGCAGGGTTCCAATGTAACATACATTGTGCAGCCGTTCAAATGCCAGTTCTCCAGTGCTGCTGCCGCCTGCGTCAGTGCGATTATCTCCGCGTGGGCGGTTGGGTCCTGAAGCTGTTCTCTCTGGTTGTATGCCTTTGCAATTATTTGACTGTTATGAACAATCACCGCCCCAATCGGCACATCGCCATTTTCCTCGGCGATTTTCGCCTGCTCAATAGCAATTTTCATAAATCGGTCATTATCATTGGAGTTTTTCATTTGTACTTTATGGGCTAAAGCCTGCCTTGCCGAATGCTACTTTTTACTTAATTTCGACAATCTCTGTTCTTTCAGATTTAGTAGATTTCCAAGGCATCTTAGGGAAAGACAACCAAGAAGTTTTTTCTTTTAGTTGTTCAGGTATGATTGGTTCACTTATTTCTAATTCGAGAGGTGTGAAGTTCTTATTTATACAAAAGGTTCTAAAAGGCTTTCCATAGTTCTTTTTTCCACTTGGGCCAAAAACAAAAAGCCATTTACTCTTAGGATAAATAAATATCTTTTTCTTTCCGAGCTTTCTTAAACGTTCGTTTAATAATTTTTTAATATCGTGTTTATAATAAGATATTATCACTTTGAGATTAGCACAAAGGTAACATAATTTGCAGAGTTCTTCATCCCAACTTTTATTACTATTTTCATGTTCAAGTGCTATTTCCAGAGTCCATTCGCTCTGCCTTTCTTGACGAGGCTTTTTTTTGTTTCTCGAATATGCAGTGTAAAAGCCAGCAACATCAACCCTATAATCTTCTTTGCTAACACCGGGGTCATAATTTTTATATGTATTATTCTCTTCTAAAAACTCGTATATGACATGACCTGAAATATTTTTCATTCTTTCGGTAAGAGCTTTGTTATCTTTATAATCACTTTGGCTGCAATGAACCCTTATGGAATTTGATAATTTCTTCCAGAATAATGATTCAATATTTTCCATTTTAATTTTCCTTAATTTTACATTTTGCATTTTAATTTTTAATATAAATGATTTCGTCGCGCAGCGACTCCACAGTTTTGCACTTTAAACTTTACACTAACAAAAACTACCCCCAAGGGGACTCGAACCCCTGTCGCCGGGATGAGAACCCGGTATCCTAGGCCGCTAGACGATGGGGGCATCGCAAACCTTATTTTAATAATAAAATCGAGGTTTGCCACACTTTTTTGATTAGCCGGCCAGTTTCTCAAACGGTGTAAGTGGACGATGCCGTTGTGCCGCCTCTGCCGGTCCAGTTTGTATGGAAGAACTGGCCTCGCGGCTTGTCAACTCGCTCGTAGGTGTGCGCGCCGAAATAATCCCGCTGGGCCTGCAGCAGATTTGCCGGCAGCCGTTCGTGGCGATAGCCATCATAGTAAGCCAGAGCCGAATTGATTGCCGGAAGCGGGAATACCCAGTTTGACCGCCGTTGTTACAACTCGCCGCCACGAGACTTGCGCCTTTGTTACCGCCCTCTTGAAGAACGGGTCTAACAGAAGATTTTCGATATTCGGATTTTTATCGAAGGCCTTTTTAATCTCGCCCAAAAATGCCGAGCGAATGATGCACCCGCCTCGCCAGACAAGGGCGATACCGCCGTAGTTAAGATTCCAGCCGTATTCCTTTGCCGCTGCACGCATAAGTTGATAGCCTTGTGCATAACTTACAATCTTCGACGCATACAGCGCCTTTCGCAAATCATCGACGAACTTTACCTTATCACCCCTGAATCCGCCTTTCGGCCCCTTCAATACCTGTGAGGCCTTGACGCGGTCATCCTTCAAAGCCGACAAGCACCGTCCGAAAACCGCCTCGCCTATCAAAGTCAGCGGCTGACCCGAATCGAGAGCCGCTACCACCGTCCATTTGCCTGTGCCTTTTTGTCCCGCCGTATCCAAAATCAGGTCGATTACTTCATTTCCCTGCTCATCCTTATAAGCCAGAATATCTCGCGTAATCTCAATCAGATACGAATTAAGCTCGCCCTTGTACCACTCGGCGAAAACATCGTGCATCTGGGCGTTTGACAAGCCGAGACCTTCCTTCATCATCTGGTATGTTTCGCATATCATTTGCATATCGCCGTACTCGATGCCGTTATGGACCATTTTTACAAAGTGTCCCGCTCCATTTTCACCAATCCACTCGCAGCACGGCTCACCCTTATCCGTCTTGGCGCATATCGCCTGGAATATCGGCTTGACGTGCTGCCAGGCCGGCGGTGAGCCGCCAGGCATCATTGATGGGCCTCGCAGTGCTCCTTCTTCGCCGCCGGAAACGCCTGTGCCGATGTAGAGTTTGCCTTTGCTCTCGACGTACTGCGTTCGGCGAATGGTGTCGGGGAAATGGCTGTTGCCGCCGTCGATTATGATGTCGCCATTTTCCAGATGAGGCAAAAGCAGCTCGATAAAATCATCAACCGGCTGGCCGGCCTTTACCATAAGCATAATTTTGCGGGGCTTTTTCAAAGATGCAACGAATTCTTCGATTGATTTACAGCCGATGATGTTTTTGCCTTTTGCCCGGCCGTTTATAAAGTCGTCCACTTTTGAGACGGTGCGATTGAAGCAGGCGACTGTAAAGCCCTTGCTTTCCATATTAAGGATAAGATTTTCTCCCATTACCGCCAGGCCTATCAGGCCGATATCTGCCCTTGACATTTTTTGCTGCTCCTTGAATTTATTATTAACCTAAACTGTGTTTTCGAATTTATCTTTAACAGCCCACAGGCCTATCGATGGATTGGAGATGAAGTAAATCCGTTCACCGTTTGCCAGAGTATTCAAACCATCTTTAAGCCGATGTGGGTCATACCTTTTTAGCATATCAGAAAGCTCTGCGTATTCAAAATTCACGCTTTTTATTTCCTTCTGCGTCAGACCGCCGGGGCAATAGGTGATTTTGAACCTGTCTTCGGAAGAGCCGTGAATCAGATGTGCCGCAGCGCTGAGATTTTCCTGCAAATCCTTGTTTTGTTTTACAGATTCGAGTACACGCTCGGTCCCGACATAGCCGTACTTTCTAATCAGTCTGTCAATCTGCTTATCTTCGCCAAACCCATCAACCCCCGGTGCAAGAACAGTTAACTCGCCGCCGTCAGCTATTGCCATCCTTGTCCTGTAGATGCTTTTGTTCCCGAGCCAGGTGCTTTTATAGCTCGAAGGCTCAAGGTACACCACTATTTTCTCAAGCGGTTCCTCGAGCAATTTTATGTTCACTTCAAACGAAAGCTTCGCCGCCTTGTTGAAACATTCAATATCGTCCCCGATAAACAGTCCCCTGCAGTGTAGTTTACCGTCATCGGATGCGCCTATTACAGTGAGAACATAAACGATAGGCAAATCCTTCGCAAAATTTTCCTGAGCGTAGTTCAGCACTTTTCGTACCGGATTATCTGCCCGCCCCATTATCCTTTCCATACCGTAAACCGCACCGAGGAAATGGCTTTTATTGATTCCTTCTGTTCCGCCGGCTCCGACGAATATGTTCTTGTTGTAATTAGCCATCCCGCTCACCTCGTGCGGAACAACCTGCCCGATTGACAAAATCAGGTCGAAGCCGCCTTCAGCGATAAGCCTGTCTACCTGCGCTGGCCAGCTGTAATCGACCCTGCCTTCGCTGACCTGTTTTACATATTCTGCCGGGACCTCTCCGAGCGTAACCAAATCACTTCGCCAGTTATGCTTGCGAAAAAGTCCTTTCGGCGTCTGACCATACATCTTTGATATTTCCGAATCGGTCATCGCAAAGTGAGTCCCTGTTGCAGGAAGAATATCAGTTAGCCTGTTGCTGTAATATTTCCACGCAGCAAAAGTAAGTTCTCCTGCGCGGGAGTGACATCGCGTAATATCCGGCACAACAGCCAATACCTTGCTTCTGCTGCCGAGTTTCTCAAGAGCCGAACACAGGCCTTCTTTGAGCTGCTGTTCGGTTAAGCTGGTATTTTTGTCTCCCCGGCTGTACAGCAACACTTCTATTACCTTTCCCAAGGAGGGTTCTCAGGCAGACAGGCATCAAATTCAGCGATGAGCCTGCTTTCATAATCGCCTGCATACTTACCATTTATGAACCTATCGAACGCTTCGTCGTGGAACCGCTTCCACGATTTGACCTCGTCACCGGGATTAACGGGGTAAAACAGCGCGTTATTTGCCTTGGCGGCCTTCATATCGCCCGGTGCGTCGCCAACCATCAAAATATGATTTTTCTGGTATTTGCCTTTGGTAGTATACTCAAGATGCTGAGCTTTTGTTCCCATTTCCTGGCCGGCTATCACCTGTGCATACTTCGCAATGTTATGTTCCTGCCACTCTCTGGCCAGAGCCTCGCCCGGCGTCGCTGAAACAACAATGACGTCAGCAGAAGCAGATATTTTTTCAAGGCTTTCGCGAACGTATGGAAAAGGTGGTACAGCCTTGACAATATCCTTTATTGCCTTGTTGACCTGTTTGCTCCATTCGAGCACATGAGTCAACTCTTTTTTGGCAGCAGGGTCGGTCGCCGTATCAATGGCCCGTTTTAGTCCATCGTCGCTGAGAAGACTTGCCGGGTCATCGACCCATGCAAAATAGTGCTTCAACTGCGGCACCTTAAAATTTCGCTCCCGCACCATAGGATGAGACGGCAGAAGTTCCCTTAAAATTCGCACAATAGTTTTATGCCGGTTTGACCCACGAGTTTTGGAAAATAAATCCGCAAAATCTTTGCACTCGCGGGCAGCCTGCGCCACCGGCTGCAGGTCAAAGTAAGCTATCATCCAGGGACAAAAACACTCACGCTGTTTTATCCCCATCGAATCAAATGCACAGCCGTCGGAATCAATGCCGACAAAGAATTTGTGTTTCGGCTTGAAGTCTTTCAAAGGTTTTGCAGGGTCGATACCAGTCATTTTATCCTCCGGAAAAAGTCTTTAGACTCCGCTGAATGCTGAAAATCCACCGTCAACGGGTACGACGATGCCGGTAACAAATTTTGCCGCATCACTCAGCAGCCACAAACAGGTTCCAATCAACTCTTCAGGTTCGCCGAAGCGGCCTATAGGTGTGTGGTCGATAATCGTTTTGCCGCGGGCAGTCAGTTCCCCGGTCTTTTCGTCGGTGAGCAGGAACCTGTTTTGCTCGGTGAGGAAAAAGCCCGGCGCAATCGCATTTACGCGAATATTTTTCGAATAGTTCTGACACATATGCACCGCCAGCCATTGGGTGAAGTTGCTCACGGCTGCCTTGGCTGCCGAGTATGCGGGAATCTTCGTCAACGGCCGAAACGCGTTCATACTCGAGATATTTAATATCACTCCCTCGCCTTTTTCCGCCATGTATTTTGCGAAAACCTGCGAAGGCAGTAGTGTGCCGAGAAAATTCAGGTCAAAAACGAACCGAACCGCCTCCGCGGGCAAATCAAAAAATGATAGTTCCGCTGAGGTGGTAGCCTCTTTCTTGTTACCTCCTGCGCCGTTTATCAGGATGTCAACTTTGCCGAATTCCGCGATGATTTTTTTACTGGCTGCGGTTAGAGAATCTTTCTGCAGGACGTTGCACTTTACAGCTATGGCAGTGCCGCCGTCGGATTTAATTTGGTTGGCGACGTTTTCGGCGGCTTCCTGAACCAAATCCAGCACTGCAACTTTCGCGCCGGCAGCAGCAATCGCTTTTGCAATCGCGCCGCAAAGAACGCCGCCGCCTCCGGTAATCACCGCGCTTTTGCCTTTTAGTTCAAACAAATTCTTCATTCTGTGCCTTTGGAATTTTCTAATCTGTAAATATAGGTTTTATGTGCCGCTGGTAAATATTTTCTGTTACCTGTTCAGCGATTACTTTCTCGTGTTTTTCCAGGGCATTTAAGTAATCCTCGCCCATTTCAGCAGCGATTTTATACGCAACGTGCAGAAGCTGCCGAAAGTTAGTGTTATATTTATCACACGCTTGATTATGACGCAATGCATCAGCATATTCAGCCGAGCCCCAGCAGTCAACAATTTCCGGCACCGGTAGTTTTTCTTTATCAATATCAATAACCGTCTTATAAGGGCCGCGAAGTTCGTCAAATCGCGTCAGTGCCTGTCGATAAATCTGTTTGGCCATTGCCAGACCGCTTCCGCCGGCCATCGCCAGACCGATAATTTCTTCCAGCCAGGTCGTGCCGGCAGTCTTCAGATGCAAACCAGCATCGAACTTCTTCAAAGCCTTATTTATCGGTTTGTAAATCGAGAACTTATCACTGCCGGAATGAATACTTAATTTCAGGTTCTTCGGCAGGCCGAACTCTTCAACCGCAAAAGCAATGACCGCAAGGTCCTGATTAAACTCTTTTTCGAATTGCGCAACATCGCCGACATAGTCAACGCCTTTGTTGAAACGCCCTGTAAATTTTGGTGCTATTGTTTGGGCGGGGATGTCCTCATCGGCTATTGCAGCTAAAATGAAAAACATCTCAATCGGCGTCTGAGGTAAGTCCGTTTCGTCCATCGAAACTTCGGTAATAAAATTGTCCGTTCCTTTAATTTCTTCGATGTGGCGATAAATCTTTCCAGCCTCTTTTACTGCAAGCAGAAATTTTTTCGCAATCGCTTCGATTTGCTTGGTTGTGATAGAGAACTTTTCGTCGATACCGGCAATGGTTAAAGAGCCGGCATACTTTTTGTATCTGTTCACAAAGGTCTTGATGTCGGCTTCATTTGCAGTTTGGCCAATGAAATCTGCGACATCGAGGGTGAAAAAATCGCTCGAATCGATAAACAAATCAACGTTTTTAAGGCTGATGTGGTCTGCATCGACACGGTATGGGCCTTTCCATTTCAATGCCTTTACCGCTTCATCAGCTTCTTTGCGAACACTGGCTGGCGTTGTCCCGATGATTGTATGTTCCCTGTGCGATTTGTTCCAAACCGGCGTAATGTCAACACCAAGTTTTTTGGAATTGATTATGGCCTGTAGCTGGGCTTTTCCCTGATGGCCGAACCTGTCACCGATTCCAAATGAGTATTTCTCTAAAATCAAGTTTTTTGCCGGCGAAAAATTGGTTTCGTATTCAATGGGTTTCTTGGGGCAGCCAATATAAACAATCCGTTCCGTAAAGCAAGCTAATTTACCGCCGACACAACCTTCGGTGTCAAATCCCCCTATGTTTTTATACTGCCTTCCTCAATGGAGCAACTTCAACGGAGAGGGCGGGATTCGAACCCGCGGTACCCGAAAGGGCACACCGGTTTTCGAAACCGGCTCGATCAGCCGCTCCGACACCTCTCCATAACGACCTTTCCAGCTATACACTCGCCAGCTTCAAATTGCAAGATTAAATTCAGGAGCGTGAAAATATTCAGCCGAAAGGTGTTGAAACCCGAAAGCCGTTTACCTAAAATCCACTGACTGATTATTACAGAAGATTTCAGGGCTTTGCAAATGTATGTCATTCCAGCCATCGACTTGCGGCAGGGCAAATGTGTCCGCCTCATTCAGGGTGAGTATCACCGGCAGATAACATACGATAATGACCCTGTCAAACAGGCTATGCAGTTTATCTCAGCAGGTGCGAAGTGGCTCCACATTGTTGACCTCGATGGGGCAAAGCTCGGCAAACCTGTCAATACCGAGACAATATCCGCAATTTCAGCGTCTCGGAAAACTCAAAATCGAGGTTGGAGGCGGAATCAGAGACGAAGCTTCGATAAAAGCAACTGTCTTGATATGGATGTGGAGCGCGTGATAATTGGTACAAAGGCCGTAAGTGACTTCGAGTGGTTCAGCGAAATGGCTCGCAAATTCACAGGCAAAATTGCGCTTGGCCTCGATGCCAGAGGCTCTAAGGTTGCCACCGACGCCTGGACAAAGGAAAGCCGCCGCCGAGCTTCTCGAATTTGCTGTTGAGGCCGCCAAACTGCCGCTGGCCGCGATAATATACACCGATATCACAAAGGACGGCATGATGACAGGGCCAAATCTCAAAAGAACAAAGGCTCTAATCGATGCTGTTCAAATCCCCGTCATAGCTTCAGGCGGTGTAAAAGAGATAGCCGATATAAAAAAGCTCGCAAAGTTAGGTGCCGCAGCGGTAATCATCGGCAGAAGCTTATATGAAGGCACACTCAACCTTGCCGATGCGATAAAGGCCGCAGGATAGCCTGACCGTCAAATCTGAACAACATCGACAGATGCAAGAACCTTCCTGCACGTGCAGTGATTTCCTAAGTGGCACAAAGCAAGCTGCGAAGCCCTGAATTTTATCGGCCTTGCGAGTGCCTCCGCCTGCCCGTATCCAATTGTTATATGAGGTGAAAATTTCTCAAAACTTGATTTCTCGCGATAGTTCTTAATCCAGAGCAGGGTCGTCTCTGCAACCGCATCGTTTCCGTATATCATATTTTCTGTAACATCCCAGCTAAAATATCTCGATAGTTCCTGAGAGACCCTTTCATGAATCGCCTGAAGCTGTGACGTTCTTTCCACCTTAAAGGCCGAAACTTTTTCGCCCTTCGTATTTTCTGTAACTTGTACGCCGATGACTTTCAGCTTGCCCATCGGATTTTGCTCAGCTATCTCTGCCAGAACCTTACCAGTCGCTCCAATGTCGCTATCCTCAATACAGCCCATCGCCAAGGAAATATGTGGCAGGCACTTGCTCTTATCCAGAACGATTTCCGAATAGTATTTCCGCTCGTGGTGAGCCTGTCGAATCCGCACAAGTTCTGCGTTTGTTTTGATTGCTTTGTCCGTCATCGCCTCATCAGGCAGTAGTACAATATCGACAGCTTTTTTGCCCATCTGATTTGCCACCGGTAATTGCCGCCGGACCAATTTACGGCCTGACTATCTGAGTGCCGATGCCCTTGTCGGTATATATTTCCAGAAGCAGCGAGTGCTCAATTCGTCCGTCGATGATATGTGCTTTTTTCACACCGGCGTCCAGCGCCGCAAGGCACGCCTCGACCTTCGGGAACATCGCGTCGGTAATGATGCCCGTCTCAATCATCTCTTTTATCTGTTTCTCGTCCAGGCTTGAAACCCTGCTGTTGGGGTCATCGCGGTCCGCCAATATGCCGTGAGTGTCACTTACCATAACCAGCTTTTCAGCTCCGACCGCCCCGGCAACCATTCCCGCTGCACTGTCGGCGTTGACATTTAGTTTCCCGCCGGTCTTGTCTATTGCTATCGGTGCGATAACAGGTATCGTCCCGGTTCCACAAAGCGTCTTCAGCAGGTGGCCGTTTACATCTGTCATTCGTCCGACAAGGCCGACGTCAATTTGTCGGCCGTTTTCGCCTGTCAGCCGTAAAGGCTCGGCAAACAACACACAACTACTCAGCGAATGAAGACCCGTCGGGTAGCAACCCAGTTCCTTTAGCGTCTCACAAAGCGGAGTGTTAATCTTATTTACAAGCGTATGCTCTACTATCGTCAGGGTTCGCTCATCGGTATATCGGCGGCCCTGCACCCAGACCGGCTCAAGACCGGCATCCTTCATCGCCTTTGTGATTGTCTTGCCGCCGCCGTGAACGATAATTGGCTGTATTCCTACCGTCGCCATAAACGCGACATCGGTCAGCAGCTTCCGCTGCAGGCACGCCTCATCCAGCACACTGCCGCCTAATTTCACGACAACGATTCGGCCGCTAAAGCTGCGGATATATTCCATTGCCTCAATCAAGGCACCAGCTTTCGCAATCGCCTCTTCCATTTAAGCGTCGCTCCCCGAAATAAAATTAATATTCCGATGACAGCCGCAGTGTATTGCTGCTGATATAATTCGTCAAGTTATATTTATTTGCTGTCGGCTGTTTCACTGAGGTGGGTGCCGCCGGTGTAAATTACCGGCAGTAAATTTTCGTTTTGCGCTTCAACTTTCGAGCAGAAATGTCACCGGCCCATCATTGATACTGCTGACATGCATATGTCCGCCGAAGACTCCCTTTTCGACTGCCACCCCTCGCTGGGCTATTAGCTCAGCAACCTTTTCGTAGAGCTGCTCTGCCGGAGCCGGCTCAGCCGCTGCATCGAAGCTCGGCCGACGCCCTTTCCGGCAATCACCGTGGAGTGTGAAATTGCTGACTAAAAGAATCGACCCCCCAACGTCGCAGATATTTCGATTCATCTTACCAGTCTCATCAGCAAAGATACGAAGATTCACTAACTTTTCCGCCATAAACTCTGCGTCTTTTATTGTGTCGGTTTTGCCGACGCTTAAATAAACCAGTAGTCCCTTGCCAATTTGCCCGACCAACTCGTTATCAACCCTGACTTCTGCCTGCGAAACGCGCTGTATGACCACTCGCATATCAGTCACTCCGACTCAAAACCGTGGCGATACAGTCGCTTGGCGAACGACAAGCTTGTCCGCCGTAGGCGGACTCATCTGTAACCGTATCGCCCCTGTCATTTATAGTTACAATATAGGTAAAGCAGAAGAAGTTGCAATAAATTAAAGGTTGTAGCAAGAGTACAACGCTTTGGCGCGTAAAACTGCCGGAAATTCTTGACAGTAATATTATTTGAAAGTATAAAAGCCAAACAGAGATAATACCACATTGAGTTTTACTGGCAGGGGCCCTGCACAAATGAGCAGAAGGCGCCTCCTGAAATCTTTTTGCACCGATAGGATTAGGTATCAACCGGGCATAATATTTTATTTTAAGGAGTATTTTTGTGAGTTGTAAAAACATTGCAGGATTTGTTCTGGTGGTTTGTGTTTTTAATCTGAGTGTTGTTTTCGCGGATGCTAATTTTGCCAAGCCGGTTGATGTATGGAAACCCGAGCCTGCGGCCGGAAGCAAAAATGTTGTTGCTGACACCGTTGCCGCGACGACACCGGAGCGCAAGGTGCGCATTGTTCTCGTGGGCGATTCGACGGTCACAGACAACAAAGGCTGGGGGCTTGGCTTCAAGCGTTTCCTCACTGACCGCGCAGAGTGCATCAACGCAGCCGCCAGCGGCCGAAGTTCCAAGAGCTTCATCAACGAGGGACGCTGGACGCAGGCGCTCGCACTCAAAGGTGATTACTATTTGATCCAGTTTGGCCACAATGACGAACCCGGCAAAGGCCCCGACCGCTCGACAGACCCTAATACTACCTATCGTGAATTTATGACTCGTTACGTGGACGAGACCCGTGCCATCGGCGCCAAACCGATTCTGGTCACCTCGCTTGTGCGCCGTCAGTGGGACAAATCCGGCAGCGGCAAAATCAACTCCAGCCTGACGCCCTACGTCGAAGTGGTAAAGAAACTCGCGGAGGAAAAAAAGGTGCCGCTCGTTGACCTTCACGCGCGCAGCAAAGAACTGTGCGAACAGTTGGGCAAAGAAAAGTGCTGCGAGTTCAGCCCCGTCAAAGACGCGAACCAGTTCGACGACACGCATCTCAACGCCAAAGGCAGTATGTTGTTCGCTCCTCTCGTCGTTGAGGAATTGGTTCGCGCCGTGCCCGAACTCAAGCCGTGCTTTCGCAGCGAACCGGGCCCGGCCTCCACGAACGCCGAGGCCAAGGTCTTCGATGTCCGCCAATTCGGCGCTAAAGGCGACGGCAAAACACTCGACACCACAGCCATCCAAAAGGCGCTCGATGAATGTGGTAAGGCCGGCGGCGGCATCGTGCGGCTGACGGCGGGCACCTATCTGAGCAAGCCCGTTTTTCTGAGGAGCAACACCACGCTCCAGCTTGATGAAGGCGCGACCCTGCAAGCCACGGATGAACCAAACGATTTTGCGGACCCGGAAAACAGCAGCGGCAACAGGCTTTTGGCATTCGTGAACGGCAACACCCTCACCAACGTAGCCATCACCGGCAAAGGTACGATTGACGGTGCCGGTGCCCGCTGGTGGGTGCCGGCCGAAGAGGCCCGAAGAAAAACTCCAGGTTTTACCTTGCCCCGCCCGCGAATGGTGCTTCTGGCTGGCTGCGTAGGCGTGCGCATCCAGGGCGTCACACTGGCCAATTCACCGAGTTTTCACCTCGTCCCCAAGGATTGTGAGGACGTGAACATCGAGAGCGTGACTATCCGTGCACCGGAGGATTCACCCAACACGGATGCCATTGACCCCAGCGCCAGTCGCCATGTCCGCATTTCCAAGTGCGTCATTGATGTCGGCGACGACAATATCGCCATCAAATCCGGTCACGCGGACACGGCGCACCCGAACGCCGCCTGTGAAGACATCACCGTCACCGATTGCACGTTCCTTCACGGCCACGGCATGTCCATCGGCAGTGAAACTGTCGGCGGCGTGCGAGGTCTCACCGTTCAGCGCTGCACCTTCGAAAATACCGAAAGCGGCATCCGAATCAAATCCGCCCGCGGCAAAGGCGGATTGGTGGAAAACATCACCTGCAGCGACATTACGATGAAGAACGTGAAAATCCCCATCAACATCTCCGCCTACTATCCCAAAATCCCCAAGGAAGATTCGGCGCAGCCCGTCACATCCCTGACGCCTATATATCGCAACATTCGCATTACGAACCTCACGGCCACCAGCCCGCGCAGTGCCGGCCTCATCGTCGGCCTGCCCGAGTGTGAAGTGTCGGATGTCGTGTTGGAAAACGTCCGTATCTCTGCCCCCGAAGGTCTGACGATTCGCAATGCCAAAGCAATCAAACTCAATAACGTAAAAATTGAAACACAGCAGGGCCAGCCGTTCATATTGGAGAACGCAGTGGTCGAAGGATTGGAGCAAACAAACAAGTAAACAAACGCTGGCGGTGGACGTGTTGTTGTGCCTGCCGGTCTATGGCTCACAGGGCCAATCGAG
>CAVXEF010000020.1:0-21536 GCA_963760535.1 uncultured Phycisphaerales bacterium | reverse complement strand
GAAACTGCCTATAAAACTCGAACAATTGCTTCAAATTACCTTTGCACCGTATATTGACCGGTATACAGTTCAACGGACCAGCTTTTGATTCAGTACCATGCTCAACGAACTGATGTGTGAGCATTTGCTGATTCATTAAATCAGCGATTTTCTGCAAAAACTCTCCGAGGTCCCTATTAGCAGGAATACCGGCCTGGTAATTTTCAACCGTCTTTTGAAGTTCCAACAGGCACTGCTTCAGCCACGGCAGTTGCTGTTCCTGATACGACGCTTTGCTGATAACGCTCTGCTGGAGTGCTCTGTCCTGCGAAAGGGCCTTCATTTTTTTTCGCAGCGGCAGATAGCTAAACAGCACAAAGCTGGTGATTGTCACCGCCGCCATAATACAGATTACTATTTGTTGTCTTTCACGAAACATCTTCAGCTACCTTATTAGACATCACCTTTACGGGGTTGCGGTTGTGTGGCCAAATCCGGCTGCTGACGATAATTTGCCAGATAGCAACTTATCTCAAACTCACTGACCTGATGATTCTCCGTCGGGTGCCAATCACCTTTTGCGGCAGCTGGCTTACCCTTCTGAGCTTTTATCTGACCATTCTTCGAAAAGGATGGGTAAACCAGACAAAAATAAGGGGAATCTTCCAACCTGCGTATCAAGTCTGCCACACAACCGGTGTCCACCGCCATACCACTTATAACCACCTTAAACCTGACATCGCTGCTCCAATCACTCCCCGAAACTCCCTGGCCAGCACGTTTATCCGAAGCCACTATCGCACCAGACCCACGGCCTGCTGCACCCTGGTCTTCAACAAATTTCTCAGCGGTGATTTGCACCTTGCTCAGCACCACTCTCCCGTCGATCAAAAAACTCAGTTCAGCCAAAACGTTCGCGACATTTATTCTGGAGTCAACTCTGGTTATAATATCCGCCCTTTTTTGCAGCTTCGCCACCTGGCTCTGTATCCTGTCAAACTCCTCAGACGACAATTGCGCTTCCTGCTGCCTCGAGCGGGCTGCAGCAAGTCCCCTGCCAGCTCTCGAAACCAAATACGTCGTAACCAAACTCCACATAATCATCACGACAAGAGCACCGGCCAAAACAGTATATTGTGCGTAATAACCACTCTGGCGCCGTCTGCTGCTTCTGTACCAATCTGGAAGAAAATCTATCTCTCTCACTTTTGCCTCCGTCCGCAGCGAACCTTTCACCTGCCTGTCTTGCTCCCAGCGGTTTTGTCCGGAGCCAGGCCCTTAAGGCTAAGCCCAACAGCTACCGCCCACTCACAGAGCAGACCGCGTCTATCGCCGCCGAAATCCACATTCATCAAGTCGAAACCTTTTAACGGTCGTGCTAATTCAATCTCGACCGCCAACTGCCGTCTTAGAACATTAAGCAGGATATCTTCGTACGCCCCTCCACCGGCAAAAACCGCTCGTTCCAAGCGTCTGCCTCTGAATGTCACCGTATAATATCTAAAACACAGTGATATCTCTCTTGCCAGCTCTTCGGCAACTGCACTGACAGCATCGATTACCGCCTGTCTGGTCGACGCATCAAGCCGCGCTCCGTCTCCATAGCTTTGGAACGTCGGCGACTGACCGCCGCCGTTGGCCTTATCAGACGCCAATTCCCAACCGCCGGTGGTTGACGACCTCTCGGCCCGCAGTGTTCTTCGCAGTGTCTGTGCACTGGCGATGTCAACACCCAATTTTGCCGCTACTTCCTGGTCAAACCTTGCGCTGCCCAACGGGACCTGCTTAATGAAACTAATTTCTCCCACTCGACCAAAAACAACCGTAGTAAATCGGCCGCCCACATCCACAAAAACAGCCGTCTGCTCCCTGTCCTCCTGCCGCCGGCGTAATCGCTCAAAACCCCTAAATAACGCACACGGAATCGCATCCACTGCGACAGGTCTAAGGCCGACTTCGGTGAGCATATCAATGTGGTTCTTTACTGTGCTGCTATCCACAGCCAGAAGTATCAACTCACTCCTGACTTCATCACCATGTCGGACATCGCCGGCAACAATATAGTTGATTATGTCTTTGTCGGGGTCCAGTCCGAAACGGGGCTGCATTTCTTTTTTGACGGCCTGCTCAATCTTCACACTGTCAGACTGTCCCAATCGCAGACTCGCTATCCTCAAGCTGTCATTCGACAAACAAGAAACAACGCTTCTGCCGCGAAAGCCGCCGTTTGCCAGCATCCGCTTGACGGCGGAAATCACAAAGCTCCTTCTTGCCTGTTTGTCGCCGTTTAGATTCGGGTCGATATCAGTTTTAGCTGCTGCAACAACGCTCCTATAGCCGCTGCTGACCGCCAACTGAATCATCTTGACGGAGCTATAACCTATATCCAACCCAATCGGACACATACCACGAATTTTGAACTTCCAACTAATCATTGTTCACTTCGAATATCAGTTCGCAATCGAGACAAAACCCGTAACAGGTTCCACAGTAATCGTAATTGTCGCGGTGTCCGCACGGAGTGTAATAACACCCCTGCCGAGGGAACCACCGCCGGCGTTATGAGGACTTCCGAGATAATCAAATTTGACCGTGCCAGCCGAATCGAAATCTGCATCCACGATATCGACTTTATCCAGCCCCACAGCCCGCAAATCCACAACATAATTGAAACCCTTTTTCACAGGATGCGGTATCACGGTTACAGTGCCGTCGGGATTCTCTATCTGGACCTGGTAGCGTTCATTCGAGCAGTCGAAGACCACGGAGTAATCCTGCGTTCTGGCAATCGCCATACTTTTAGCGTACTCGAGGTCAGCCGCTATCATATTCGCCGCTGAACGAAGCTGCATACTCACGGCTGAACTGGTTACCGGAATCGCCACCATCGCGACTATCGCCAGAATCACCAACACAATCAAAATCTCTATCACACTAAAACCGCGATTGTAATCTCCGGCTCTCAGGTCATAATCTCTACGCAGCGATGTATAAACCCTTGGAACCGGATTATAAGTCAGCATTTTCACCGTCCTTTCACCCAACAAAATCAGCCCTTTGATTTCACTCAAGGCTGCGCTGTCTGTGCAGTATGCAAGACCGCCTTTCTCCTTTTTTCGGCCTATTAAAGAGGGCTCTTTACGACGGCGGGAGGAGGCGTGTGGAGGCTGCTGCGTCCTCTAATATGCAAGGGGCTATAGATATGCCAAAATCCGCCGGACCAATTTAAAGTCATAAGCCCTTCGACCATCTCCAAAACAATAGAACTGCCGATTCTCGGCCATTTAACGGTTAAAATCGACAAAACCGACACAACCGTCAAACTCGATACAAGAGTAAATCCCGGATTATGGGAACAGCAGGAAGCAATTAAAAGAGGTGACTGACGTGAGAACTTACTTGCGATTTTTATTTTTGCTGACCGAAAGGACCGATAAAATTTACGTGCAGTCTTTACTGCCTTTTAATTTCCTTGAAAAATGCCCCTGCTGCGGGGTTCCATCTCTGGGCGGCAGCCGGCGCGGGCCAGATTTCAACCGCTGCTTTATCGGGCGCCGCCGTGACATTAATAGTATCAATATCTGAGATACCACCCTCCAAGATAAACAAAGCACCGCGAACGCTCAAATCTGCACCACTGGAACCAGTATGTGTAACTCCACTTTTAATCTGAGCAAGTCCCGTAATTGCCAACCGAGCATCGTCGCACATCTGCAGTTCGCCATCAACAATCACAGCCGGGAAATTCTTCATCGCGGTAAGACGGTTACCTCTGCCTTTTATTTCAAGGTTACTTTTCACAACCAGTGTGCCGGCAACAACCACATTGTCGAACAATGTTAAGCTGGCGTCTCGATAATACACACCGGCAGGATTCGTGGCAGTAGGACCAAGCGTCACATTGTTCAGGTCTTCCACGACAATAATATCGGGAGAATATGAATCGGAGCCAATATAATACCGTGGCGAAAAATAACTAATCTGAAGGTCTGGAAAACTCACAGGCGCGTTACTATCCGCAATGTTCGCATATTTCTGCCCTTGAACATTTACAGCACTTACAAGACCGGCTGCAAATGCATCTCCATTAATGTTACCAAGGCCCGCCAAATCGCCCTTGACATAAACGTCGCCATTTACCACAGTTCCGAGCGTGGTTGTCCACGTGATGCCGGTTCGAACAGCAATGCAGGGGTTCAGCCGCAACTGGCCCGCCAAACCGCTGCTGCCAACACGTTCGCCGGCTTTTTCTCTGTAGGCGGTGTCCGTTATCCGGTAATTAAGTTCTCCGAGCTTAGTAACGTTGACATCATAATAATCGTTACTGCCTGCAAACAACTGCTGTCCGGCGGCTCCAGTCCAGTATTCTGACGCAACATCCTGCGGGTTAAGAATAAGCCCCTTTGCGTGCTCCAGAGCCGACTCAGCCAAATAATCCATCTGGGTTTTGAGTATCATGTTCTGGCCACAGGATAGCTCTACATCGCTTCTCGACAAAAAACCCAAGAGACAACACTGCTATCGCCATAACGATAAACAAAACAAGCACCAGTGCAAACCCATACCTTCCGGTTTTATTTCTCTCATCAGGCATATCTGACCTCAATGGCCACCGGCTTATTTTTCATCATCATCCGAAACCAAAAGGCCGGTTTGATTCAGCAGATGTCCGGCCCAGGCCCGAAGCGTGGCGTTTATCTGATAACGATGCGTAACGCCATCCTCCTGCAAATCGAAGAAAACGCTAACAGACCGAGTCCAGGGCGGCGGAACATCCGGTAACAAATTGAACATTACTGCATTTGGGAATTAATGTCGTGTACTTGCAGTCAAAAGCGGCGGAAAACAGATAAGGTACAATAGTTTTAAAGTCTGAGAGCCCCGATGAGAGATACACCTGAAAATTCTATAAACCGCAGACAATCGCCGCTGGAACATAACCCGAGAAAAATAACTTCGTTGACATCGATTTGTCCGTTCCCATTATCATCCGCCCGCCAGACAGCCAATCCCTCAGAGGTTTCATCGAAAACGAGCCTGCAGTTTCGAATCAGCTCTGAGATTCTAAGCATAGCGAAACGTACCTGTGCCTGCTTGTAAGTTGTATCGTTACCGGTGTCATTTGCAACCCAAACCGCATAAGCCAACGTGGCCACCGCTCCAAGGATAATGCTCGTAATAACCATCGCCATTAACAGCTCGGCTAATGTAAAACCATTCTGTCTTCTGTCATCTGTCATCTGTCTTCTGTTATTCTGCGCCTTACTTAGTTATAAGCCGACTTATAGCTGCTATTTGCCTGCCGTCATAATACACCCGGACTGTCGCACGAATAAATTTAGGCTGCGCTGTGCCGCTTTCCTGCGGCACATAAACATACTGACAGCTTACAGTTCTGCTGAACTTTGCATAACCCGGGCTGGTAAACACCGTGCCGGTAGCATCCTTTACCTGACCCTGCGACTCAGTATAGCCGTCGAAGCTATCCACTATCTTCCCAAATGGGGTGCTTATAATCCGTTCCATCAAACCAGCCGCCAAGTTGGCCGCCAGTGTTCTGCGCATACCCTCTGCCCGCACCGCTGCGCCATCCGCAAACGGCAGCAGCACCCCGGCTGCTGCAACACCCAGCACAACGGTTACAATCATTGCCTCTGCTAAGGTAAACCCAGCCTCACTTTTACAGCCACACTTTCTCACAGGCAACCGACCGTCCCTTCCGTCATAAACCTGCACAGGCAGCATCATTATCGGCCTGAAAACAGCCGGTCTTTGTATCGAGCCGCCAGCCGGCTCTGCCCGAACCCGCAGGCTCACCATCAAAGCGGACCGTATTTAGTCCGTTAAAAGGATTCACGGGTATCCCATTCAGAAGCGGCCTGTAACTGCCGACCTCCGTCGTTATCGCAGCTTCAAAACTCTCGAAGCTCTCACAGGGCGGAAGCTTCCCTCTATGATGGGCCCGGTACAAATCAAGTGTGGTGCGCATTGTTTCGAGCCTGTCAATCAGGTTACAAAGTGCTTTATCGGTGCCCGCCTGCGTAAACGCCGGGCCAACACTCCTGGCAACCATCCCCAATATAACCGCTATGATTACCGCCTGTACAAATGACAGACTGGTTTTTTCCTGCATCAAACCTACCCCCAATCAAAAAGGCCGACCACCTCTCGGCTATTGCCCAAGGCTGGTCAGCCTTTTTTCGCGCCTTGCTACAACCAAACTACCGCTGGACAAATCTGCGGCCCATATGCTGCCATTACAAATCAGAATGTGCGACACCGGCACTGGTGGTGCCGCTGTCATCAGCCTGGAAGGCACCGGTTGTAGAGTTGAATTCCCAGCCATCACTACTATCGCCAACAGTTCCATCAATACCAACAGTCTTTTTATTGTTGAACGAATTGGTGGGTAGCTGCTGGAGATATGGACCAAAATCGGTACCAACGGCGCCGTCGATATTGGTCTTGCCTGTCATAGCCTGCTCAAACGTAGATGTGCCTGCACCGGGTAATTGGTCGCTGTGCTGAACCTTGTACAGCTCAATCTGCGAGCGCATTGTCTGAAGGTCGGACCTGAGACTGCTTTCTCTGGCCTCGGTGCTGGCATTAGTAAACTGCGGTATGACAATGGCTGCCAGAATACCCAGAATAATCACGACAATCAGAATCTCAACTAATGTAAAACCACTTCTTGACCTCATTTTCTACCCCTTTCTATGTAGAAATTTCTTTTCCTACACCCATTTCTCACTCAATGCTACAGTTATTTTTCAACCAGGATATCGTCCTAATCAGAACCCAGCTTAACCGTACCTTAATTTTTTCCCCCAGATGGCCCGATAATAAAGACGCGGCACACAATCTAACAAACTCTACGTCTGAAAAAGCGATTGTTTAACTTCGCAGCGTCAGCAACCAACATCAACAAAAATATAGGAAATAAACCTTCTACCCGCCAAATCTTGATGTGCCGAAGCAGCCGCTAAAAGAATTGAAAATCCAGGGCCTGTACCGAACAGCACAGGCTAAGGTCCTACAATACTACGTGGGGCAGCGTTTTATCTATGCATATCCTTCTGAGTGTATCGCCGGCGTGAAAAAGCTCTATCCGCATATAATCTATCCCCCCAAGCGCCGACTCAATCTTATCGGCCCACTCAATCAAGACTACCGACTGCGGATAGCAAAAATCATCAAAGCAAATCTCCTCAAACTCAGCGATGGAATTGAGCCGGTATGCGTCTATATGATAGATATCCACGCGTCCTGCATATTCGTTAACTATAACAAAGGTGGGACTGTTTACCCTTCTGGCGGAATCCTGTGCTCCGGCACCAGCGGCAATACCTTTAATAAGATGCGTCTTACCGCTGCCGAGCACCCCGCAGACCGCAATCACCTCTCCGCCTCTTAACTGCACACCTATTCTGCGCCCAAGTTCAATCGTCTCCTCCACCGATTTCGATATAACATCCAAATCCATAACCAAATAGTAAAATTAGCAAATTACCTAAGGTGGTCATATCCTTTTGGCTGCAAAACATCGAGGCGCCCATTCGGCCTTTTTATGCGCAGTCGCCGCGTCTTCGTAATTGTGCCTATTGGCGTAATCGCCACAGGCTCATCCCATCGCTTCAATAATTTCCGACACTGCCCTTGCGAAAGCGTAAAAAGCAACTCGAAGTCCTCTCCATCATTAAGCGCAGATTCGAGAGGGCTGCTGCTCTTTCGAGCTGCGTTCGATACGGGTATCCGCTGAGCATCTATAACAGCTCCGACCCTGCTGGCCCGGCAGATACGATTCAAATCGCTGCTGAGACCATCGCTTATGTCAATCATTGCGTTTACAGCCGCCAGTTGAACAATCCTGCGAGCTTCTTTGACCCTCGGCTCAAACTTCATATGCCTGCCCCAACGGGAACCACCTAACGAGCCTGTCACGCAGACAACATCACCTGCTTTGGCACCTGAACGCCTCACAGGCTTATTGCCCACTGATTTACTCAGCATCGCGACATTTATTGCAAACCGCTCTTTGGTTCGCCAACGCGTAATATCACCACCCACAAGAGGGCATCCGAATCTATCGCCGGCTAAAGTAATGCCCGAATGAAGCTGTTTGAGCTCTTTTTTGCCAAAACCCTTCGGCAAAGCCACTGATACGACCGCAGCGATGGGGACCGTAGCCATAGCCGCGCAATCACTGAGACTGACCGCCATAGCCTTATACCCAACCTGCTTCAAAGTCATTTCCCTCAGGTCGAAATGCACGCCATCGAGCAGCATATCGGTGGTTATAAGAACCGATGTGTTACGGGAAAGCCGAATCTCAGCCATATCGTCGCCGATGCCGATGGGAAACTTTGACGCAGATAATTTGCTGTGCTTAGCAAACCATTCGGTTATTTCGTCTTCACCGTTACTCGTGGTGAGCCTGTCGAATCCACTCGTGGTGAGCTTGTCGAATCCACTCATCGCTGCGCCAAATGCCTTTGCCAATAATCGATTTGCTCTTTTGCCTGCTTAGGCCCTGCTGCACCCTCGGTAATATATTTCCTGACAATCCGTGCAGCACCAAGGCTCTCGTACACATCCTTATTCACCACTGACGAATACTTTCTGAGCTCATCCAAACTGAGTTCAGATAATTTTTTGTTCGACTTTTCACACTGAGCAACCAATGAGCCAACGATGCCGTGCGCTTCGCGAAACGCTGCACCTTTTCCGACCAGATACTCCGCCAGGGCTGTAGCGTCCATAAAACCTTCTTCCAAACCAGCCGAGATTCTGGCGGTATTGAACTGCGTATGGGAGACAATCGCACAAGCCATATCCAGCGAAGACTCAACCGTATCAGCGGCGGCAAAGATGTGAATCTTATCTTCCTGCAAATCGCGATTGTAACCCGTAGGCTGCGCCTTCAAAATCGTCAGTATCGCAACAAGCGAACCATAAACTGCACCAGCCTTTGCGCGGATAAGCTCGAGGACATCCGGATTTCGTTTCTGCGGCATCATACTCGACGAAGTACAGAAACTGTCGTCAAGCGATACCAAGCCGAACTCACTGGAGGAATATATTATCCAATCCTCAGCCAGCTGCGACAAGTGCGTCGCAATAAGCGCACAATCGAAAATAAACTCGGCACAAAAATCCCTGTCACTTACCGCATCAATACTGTTATAGCTGATATCAGAAAAACCCAGCTGCGAAGCTGTACTTTTCCTGTCTAACGGCAGCGTCGAGCCGGCCAGAGCACCGCTGCCGAGCGGCGAGATATTAAGCAGCCGGCGACAGTCGCCAAGACGAATAAAATCACGCTCAAGCCGCTCCACAAACTGCAGCAGATACGAGGCGACAATAATCGGCTGAGCACGCTGCAAATGCGTATAACCCGGCATCACCGTTTCGGTATATTTAGCTGCTGATTCGACAAACGCCTTTTGAAGCAGCGTTATCCCGGCCTGCAGAACCTCTATCTCGTCCCGCATCCACAACCGAAGGTCTGTAGCCACCTGGTCGTTGCGACTTCTGCCGGTATGAAGCTTTTTGCCGGCCTGGCCGATTTTCTTTATCAAAGCCGATTCGACAGCCATGTGAATATCTTCGAGACTTTTGTCAAACTTGAACCGGCCGTCGGCAATTTCGCGTTCAATCTCAAGCAGGCCATCCTTAATTTGTTTGAGCTCAGCTTTTGTGATTAGCTTTTGGTCAGCCAGCATCTGCGCATGTGCAATCGAACCTGCTATGTCGTATTTGTAAAGGCGCTTATCGCAGGATAGTGACTGCACAAAATCCATCATCAGCTCGTTGCACTGGCCGCTAAGCCGCTTT
This sequence comes from uncultured Phycisphaerales bacterium, assembly GCA_963760535.1. Lineage (GTDB taxonomy): Bacteria > Planctomycetota > Phycisphaerae > Sedimentisphaerales > Anaerobacaceae > CAVXEF01. The sequence continues at coordinate 11,723 of CAVXEF010000020.1, read as the reverse complement.
TCCCAGCTTTTTTCCCGATTGGTCATCTTATTCGCTCCAAAAAATATGCTTCATTATCGCAAATGATACGCCTGCATCTATAATGTGTCAAGAAGCGCTTGCGTGAATGCGAGATATCAAAAATGTTGACGAATAAAATGAAAACCTGTATTTTTATGAGGCTGGGGCGATTAGCTCAGCTGGATAGAGCGCCTGCCTTACACGCAGGAGGCCACAGGTTCAAGTCCTGTATCGCCCAATCACGAAGTGACGAAAATATCAGAGGCCAACAATCACTCATGAGCAACCCACTATGTTACCTGAGTTGAAGCACCTGAAACTACCCCTGCTACATCAGGAGTTCCAACTTCAACCTTGCGGACCATTTCACTCGCAAGAAACTTTGGCAGCATTTCAGCACAGTCCCCACTAATTCGTAGAACCCGGTTAGAATCGAAATCTGGTATGCTGGCCTCAAGCTTTCGACGAAGCCTTTCAATAACGTCCCATTGTGGATCAAATATCAAAAGTTTTTGTTCTTTTGACGTCTGCATTGATTTGCTTAGCATTCGCGAAATGTACAAATCAGCTTCAGCAAAAGAAAACCCGACTACCACGATTGTCTTTGCAGATTTGAACGCCTCATCTGCTCGATCTAACAAACGTGTTAGCGGAGGTGCGAGGTCAAATTTTATTGCAAGTGGTGGAACGAGAAGGGGGCGACACTGGCCACCACAAACGCGGCATACAGCAATTACAGGGTAAGGCATCTTGTCATTGAGGAAGTCGTCCACGGTTTTCTTGATATCAATTAGCAGGATGTCTTGGCACGTTTCGCAATAGAACCAGTTAAGACTTCCATGCAATTTAGTCAATCCTACTCCGGAGGTCCTACTTCCATTGGGCGAATCTGAGTTTATAAAATCAATGCCATATTTAAAGTCAACAGCTTTCTCTCGAAGTGCCAAGTCCATACAACAGTCGTAATTAGTGGTAATAATGTGCGATTGAGGGTGAGCTTCGCATACTTCACAATTGCTTCATGAGCCTTATTTGGTTTGGCCGGGAGCATTCTACTTGAAAGAAGGCCAAACAAAACTTGCAACGTGTCTTGGAGAAAGGCGACCGATGATAGAGCCACATGCCGGCGCCTGCGTTGGAGAATCATCCGGCTCTGGTGCCCTGTCAGCGTACAGAAGGAAGTCGACAAGTCGCAATACATTCGGATTTCGGCTGCAGAAGGTCGCCAACTGGGCCGCAGTTAGCATATCCTCAATATTTTCGATTTCACGTATCCTCACAAAAGTCAGCGAGCTTAGTTACATCTTCCCTGTCCAAGCATCACGCCTAACCAGCATGTCGGGTAGCAATTCTCTAACGGTAGGAATCTCTGATGGCTTCGGTTTTGATGCTCCAGCCCCCAATAGAAAGCAGACACTGGTTTTCTCGGGATCGATGTCGCCAACTCCAGGATCAATAGGGGACATTTTCTGAATAAACTCTTGGATTGCTCGGAACTGTGTAAGTGTCGCGATTTGTTTAAGCTCGGTCGCATTCTTATTGAACACTTCCAACCAGTCAGGATGAACCGTCTCGCGCTCCGCAGCGATATCAGGGTCTATAATAATTCGGTTAAACGCTTCAAGAAGGTATCTCGCAGGAGCCCGCTCTTTGGCTCTGTAGAGCAGTTGTTTCTGCAAAGAACTAACAGAATCATTGCCAATCTTCATTTACAGTTTCCTTATCTCACCAAATACATAATACATCTCTATATAAAGCAGGCCACAAAAGTGCCGCACTACATTTACACTGTTCCTCACCTAAAAGTATATTTTATCACAACATATTCAAAGGTCAACCTGCAAAAATTAAAATTGTAGGAAGTTGTCTGAAACTAAATTCTCCCTAGACTTAGGTCTTTTCTCTGATCATAGTCACATGACACTCCTCACAGCCAAATAGCTTCACGAGCAGCCCATCGAGTTGCCGCAGTTGAAACATTTGTAGCAGTTGCCATTGCGAACGGTAATCGAGCCGCAGATGTCACAGGCCGGCGCATCATCCTGAAAATGCTCAAACTGGGCATTGAACTGCTGCATAACCTTAGCCTCAGACTGCGCCGAGTCGCTTGTCTCAGAAACCGCTGAGCCTATGAAGCTGCTGATTCGACTGACAAGGTCACTAAATCTGCCTGCCGAAGCTGCGGAGGTCGGCTTTTCATCCGAAACTTCCTCTTCCTGCTCGGGTTCGGCCTTCATCGTGGCCTTGGCCTCGGCAATCTTCTTGGCCAAATCCTTGGTCTTTTCGACCAGCTGCCGAGCTGTTGTGGTATTTTTGTTTTCCGCGGGGCCTGCCCCATCAACTCGATTCGGGATATTTTTCTCGGCATAACCCGGTATGAACTGACAACCGAGCCAGCAGAAAATGTAATCAATCAGACTCTTTGCAAACGGTATATCTCTGTTTGACGTCATCCCTGACGGCTCGAACCGCGCGTGCCGGAACTTGTCAACCAATGTGATTAAAGGCACGCCGTACTGCAGTGCCATCGAGGTGCAGGTTCCTATGACATCCATAAGTCCGCCGACGGTGCTGCCTTCCTTGGCCATAGTGATAAACAGCTCACCGGGCTGACCATCCTCATACAGGCCGACCGTAAGATAGCCCTCGTGGCCTGCGACGGAAAATTTATGGGTGATGCTTTTTCGTGTGTCCGGCAGCCGGCGTCTGAACGGCCTGAACTGCTCAGCCTCCTCGGCAGGCTTGGCAGCTTTGTGTCTCCTGGTGGAGACCGGCTGAAGCCTCTTGGAGCAATCGCGATAAATCGCCACCGCCTTTAACCCCAGCTTCCAGCCTTCAATATAGGCCTGTGCAATCTGCTCGGTCGTACTTTCCTTGGGCATATTTATGGTCTTGCTGATGGCGCCGGAAATGAACGGCTGAACAGCCGCCATCATTTTCAGATGAGCCATATAATGGATGCACCTTTTGCCGTTACGCGGCTTAAAAGCGCAGTCGAATACCGGCAAATGGGCCGGATTCAGCTTTGGCGCATCTTCTATCGTCTCATTCTTGTCTATATAATCGCAGATTGACTTAACGTCCTCGGCACTATAACCAAGCCGCTCCAGCGCCATCGGCACGGTCTTGTTAACAAGCTTGAGCATCCCGCCGCCGGCCAACAATTTGTATTTAACGAGCGCGATATCCGGCTCAATGCCGGTTGTGTCACAATCCATCATAAAGCCAATCGTCCCCGTCGGTGCAAGCACAGTAACCTGCGCATTCCTGAAACCAACTTTGCCGCCGGCATCAAGAGCTTCATCCCAAACGTCCTTTGCGGCGTTGCGCAAATAGTCGGGACAATGCAATTCAGGAATATCATAGGCATGCTGGCGATGCATATTTATGACCTTCAGCATAGCATCTTTATTTTCGCCAAACTGCTCAAACGGCCCCTTGACTGACGCTATTTCCGCACTGGCCAAGTAGGCCGCTGCGGTCATTATCGCACTTACTGCCGCAGCCATCGCCCTGGCCTGGTCGGAATCATAACCAAGCGCCAGACTCATAACAAAAGAGCCAAGATTCGCATAACCGAGGCCGAGCGGACGAAACCGATGACTGTTGAGGATAATCAACTCATCCGGATAACTGCCGTTGTCAACCAGTATCTCCTGAGCAATAATAAATATCCTGACCGCTTTCTTAAAACTGGTAACGTCAAATGAGCCATCCTCCCTGCGGAACTTCATAAGATTCAGTGAGGCCAGATTGCAGGCTGAATCGTCAACGAACATATACTCGCTGCAGGGGTTTGATGCGTTAATCGGCCCCGAATTCGGACAAGTGTGCCAGCGATTTATTGTACTGTGATACTGCAGGCCCGGGTCGCCGCAAATCCGTGTACCCTCGGCGATAAGCTCCATAAGCTCACGAGCAGAATATTCTCCCACCTTCTCGCCCGTCGTAACAGCATACGTGGCCCATTTGTCATCCTTCTCCACCGCCTGCATAAACTCATCGGTAACACGTACTGACAAGTTCGAATTCTGGAACATCACACTATCGTATGCCTGGCCGTTGTGCTCACCATTGTAGCCGGCCTCAATCAGAGCCCACGCCTTTTTCTCTTCCTCGGTCTTGCAGGTAATAAACTCCTTAATATCGGGATGGTCGACCTTCAGCGACTGCATCTTGGCTGCGCGGCGGGTTTTCCCGCCTGATTTGATTACCGCCGCTATCTGGTCATAGACCCTCATAAAACTCAACGGCCCGGACGGCTTGCCGCCGCCCGAAAGCTTCTCTTTGCTGCTTCGAAGGGTCGAAAGGTCTGTCCCCGTACCCGAACCTTGCTTGAAGAGCATCGCCTCGCTTGTCGCCAGGCGCATTATATCCTCCATCGAATCCTTGACCGACTGGATAAAACAGGCTGAGGCCTGCGGATATTCGTAACTATTATTGCATACAACAGCTTTCTTGTGCCGGCTGGTCCCAGCGGAAATTGTGTCTGCTGCCCGCAACACCACAGACATCAAAAAGACCCACATTGAACCATACCGGCGAATTGAACGCACCATATTGGTTCACGCACAGCCATGTCAGCTCATTGTAGAAGTTCTCGGCGTCCTCATCGCCGGCGAAATAGCCATCCCTTTTGCCCCTCTCCGCGATAGTCCGGCAGACACGATGCACAAGCTGCTTTACCGAATGCTCCCGCTGGTCCGACTCGATATCGCCGTAAAAGTATTTGCTCGCCACAACCTTTGTCGCCAGTTGGCTCCAGGTGGTCGGAACCTCAATATTATTCTGCTCGAAAATCGTCTGGCCGTTGTCATCCAGAATCTTGGCGGAGCGAACCTCCCACTCGAGCTGGTCAAATGGATGAACTCCGGCAGCAGAAAAGAATTGCTCTACCCTCAAGACCCTTCGAATCGGCAACCTGCTTGGCCGTTTCGGGACGGCTTCTGTGGTTCCTGAAATGATTTTTGGGATTATGTCGCTGAGACATTTGGAAGCCTCCATGCTATAATTATACACAATATATAGTAAAAGTGCAACGAAAAAAACAATATATAGTTAAACACAGTCGAAAGACCGAGATGGAAGTTTATTCGATTTGGCCCCCGGCTGCAAAGGCAAAAACCGGATTTTTTCCCAAATTTCTTAAACTTTTTTCTTAGTCCTTGTGGTTGCTGCATCTACGAAGAAAAAATTTTCCTCGACATGTGCATTTGTGATAAACAAGCTGTCATAGATACGGGATTATGAACACGGGGGATTCTTCAGGAGCGACTGTCACCGGAGAGGTATTTTACCACTTCGCCCACCACAGCCTTGGCGTCGCCGAAGACCATTAGCGTCCTGTCGGCATAGTAAAGCTCGTTTTCAATGCCGGCGAAACCGGGGTTCATACTGCGCTTGATGGCGATAACCGTCTTGGCCTTGTCCGCATCAATGATTGGCATTCCGTAAATAGGACTGCTCTTGTTGGTGCGGGCGGCGGGGTTCACCACGTCATTGGCGCCTACGACAAGCACGACGTCCACCTGCGGCATTTCAGGGTTGATGTCGTCCATTTCTACAAGGTCGGTGTAAGGGATGTCAGCTTCGGCAAGGAGGACGTTCATGTGTCCCGGCATGCGGCCCGCCACCGGGTGGATGGCGAACTTGACCGTAATGCCGCGTTTGATGAGCTGGTCATAAAGCTCGCGCACAGCGGTGCTGCGCCTGGGCGACGGCCATGCCGTATCCCGGCACGATGACTACCGTGCCGGCCTGCTCCATAATCTGGGCGGCATCCTGCGGCGTTGCGCTCTTGACCGTCTTTTTGGTCGCATCGGCGGCGGCAGCCTGCACCCGGCCGAACGCGCCGAACAGCACGTTGGCGAAGCTGCGGTTCATCGCCTTGCACATAATAATCGAAAGTATCAGGCCCGATGAGCCGTCGAGCGCCCCGGCAGTAATAAGGAGCTTGTTGTCCATAACAAAACCCATGGCCACAGCCGACAGTCCCGCGTAAGAATTGAGCATGGAAATTACGGTCGGCATATCCGCCCCGCCGATGGGCATGATCAACAGCACGCCAAACAGTAACGCCAAAAGAATGATAAGGGGGAAAACAAATTTATAATTCGCATCAATCGTCAGCACTACGCAACAGATGATGGCAACGGCAAAAAGACCGAGATTGATGATGTTTTGCCCTTTGTAGGTGATAGGACGTGTGGGAACGATTTCCTGCAGTTTGCCGGCGGCCATCAAGCTGCCGGTAAAGGTCAGAAATCCCAGAAGCACTTCGGCGCAAAGTGCGGCGACGCGGAAATGGCTTAATTCAAGCCCCGGCTCGGTGAAGCTCAGGTAGAATTCGGAAACCCCCACCAGCCCGGCGGCCAGACCGCCGAAGGAGTGCGAGAGTGCCGTTCGCTGCGGCACAGCGGTAAGCGGCACCCAGGATAACGGCACGCCGATGACCGAGCCAATCACAACAGCCAGCGCTATCCATTTGTAGTTTGACGCCATTATCGCCGGATTGATCAATGTTCCAATGACGGCGACGAGCATTGCCGCAACACCGGCTATTACGCCCCGGCGGGCCGTCTGTGGGTCGTTCATCCACTTCAGGGAGAAAATAAACAGCGCGGTGGAAATCAGATACGCGATTTGAATCCAGGTGTTCATTATTTGCTGCCCTCGCGTTTTTTGAACATCTTCAACATTCGGTCGGTAATTAAAAAGCCGCTGACGATGTTGCTGACGGAAGCCACGATGGCAACCAGCCCCAGAATGATTAAACTTATACTGAGCGTGCTGCTGGCCGGCAATCAGTATCGAGCCGACGACGGCAATCGCCGAAATCGCGTTGGTCAGCGACATCAGCGGCGTGTGCAGCAGCCGCGAGACGCGTCTGATAACGTCCAATCCGACAAAAGTGGCCAGCACGAAGACAAAAAGCGTCGGGATATAATCAATACCCTGGGCAGAGGCGTGCTGGATGGCGCCCGGCACGCCTTCGCCGGCTGTCTCCGCAGCCAGGGTTGCAGCGCCGCTTGCAGCCAGCACGAAGCAGGCAACCAAAAATCGTTTGAAAAGAGAAGATTTCATAAAACCCGTCCGGTTCAAATTCAGCCTAATGTCCCGTCATTAAATCATTAACCTGCTATTTTTTAATCGCCTGATTGCATACTTGTCCGTTGTGCGTCATCAGGCAACCTCTGATGATTTCGTCGTCGAGTTTGAGGACGAAATTCTTCGTTTCCTTGTCCCAGAACTCCTCGATGAGGCTGAGCAGGTTGGTGGAATAAACCTTGCTGGCGGGAACCGGCACTCGTCCGGCGAGGTTTGCCAGGGCGACAATTTTAACGCCGTCTTTTTCGGTAACCTCGTCGAAGACCGAGCCTTCCACATTACCGCCGCTTTCGATGGGCAAATCCACGATTACACTGCCCTTTTTCATTCCGGCCACGATGTCCGCTGTGAGGATAATCGGGGCCTTTTTCCCGAAAACCTGGGCTGTGGTAATGACCACATCTGCCGCCGCACAACATCTTCTTCATTCCCTCCCGCTGTTTGGCTATCTGCTCGTCGGTCAGCGCCCTGGCGTAGCCGTCCTTGGTTTGGCCGGTTTCGCCGAGGTCGATTTTGACAAATTTTGCGCCCAGAGACTGGACCTGTTCGGCCACGACAGGTCTGGTGTCGAAGGCTTCAACATTGGCACCGAGCCGCTTTGCCGTGGCGATGGCCTGCAGGCCGGCCACGCCCGCCCCGATGACAAACACCCTGGCCGGCATGATTGTGCCGGCGGCAGTCGTCATCATCGGGAAAATTCGGCTCAGATGGTCTGCCGCCAGAATTACTGCCACGTAACCTGCCAGGTTGGCCTGAGAAGTAAGGGCATCCATCTTTTGCGCACGGGTGATACGCGGAATCATTTCCATGCTGATGGCGCTGACTCCCTGTGCTGCCAGTTTTTGGATGAGTTCTGGCTCTTTGAAGGGGTCGAGAAAACTAATGTGAATGCAGCTCTGCCTGAGAAAGCCAATATCCTCGAGCGGCGGCTTGCGCAGGCGCAACACGATGTCCGCCGACGATAAAAGCTCCCGGCGGTCTTTAACTACCGTGGCACCGGAGGCGGCGTAATCTGCGTCTGGATACCCGCAGCCGGCACCAACACCGCTTTCAACGGCGACCTGCGCTCCTCGTTTGACTAACTTGGCGGCGTTTTCCGGCACAATGGCCGTGCGAGTTTCGCCGGGATGCTCTTCTTTTGGGATGCAAATTTTCATTGCTGCCAAAATCCTGGTTCCTTCACACAATAAAAATCAATGGAATAAAGCATCGTAAAAATATAGGGTTGGCGAGATAGTGTCAAATATTATGTGGTGAAAATATGAGTATAATAATCCTGCTAACCGGCTGAGCAAAGGTCTTTTACTGCCCGCCCGGACAGGCTAAAATGTTAGTGTTATGACTCGTAAAGAAAATCAAGACCGTGTTGAAGCGATAAAGAATAGCATCCGGAAGTTCCCCGCTTCCCCGGGTTTGTATTTTATGAAGGGCCACGGCGATAAGGTGCTCTACATAGGTAAGGCAAGCAATCTGCGGTCTCGGGTAGCCAGTTACTTTCAGCCGGCAAGTGACGTTGCCGAATCGCGCGGACCAAAGATAGCTGAGATGCTTACAAAGGTTGAAACCGTCGATTATCTTGAAACCGACACCGAAGTGGACGCGATGCTAAAGGAGGCCCGCCTCGTAAAGGACATCCGTCCGCCCTACAACACAGACCTCATTGACGACAAGACGTTTCCTTATCTGGAGATTACGACATCGGACGATTTCCCCGGCATTTATATCACCCGCAAACCCCGCACAAGCGGCAGTCGGCTGTTTGGGCCGTTTGCAAGCGCAAAAGACCTGCGGGCCGTCTTTGTCGAGCTGCAGAAAATATTCAAGTTTCGAAGCTGCAATCTTGACATCCGCGACGACGATGACAAACGCAGGTTCTTCAGGCCCTGCCTCCTCTACAACATAAGGCAGTGCACCGCACCCTGCGGGGCGAAAATCGAAAAGGCCGAGTACAAAAACATCATCAAAGACCTGATTAAATTCCTGCAGTCAAAACGCTCGACGATTCTGCGACAATTAAGAAATCAGATGGACGAAGCATCATCGGCGATGGAATACGAAAAGGCGGCGATGTTCCGCGACCGCTTTCGCCTAATCGAAAAATTAGACGAGCGCGGCACGCCCGATGAAGACGTTCAGCCGGAAGTTTTTGCAGCCGACCCCACCGACGCATTAGTCAAACTCCAGCAAATCTTGGAAAGCCCCAATCCCATAAGAATCATCGAGGGTATCGACGTCGCAAATATCAGCGGGGCTGAATCGGTCGGCTCATTAGTCAAATTCATTGACGGAAGACCGTTCAAAAGCGGTTATCGACGCTTCAAAATAAAAACCGTCAAAGGCATCGACGACTACGCTATGATAGCCGAGGTTGTCAAGCGAAGATACAAATACGCCCTCGCAGGCGAAGAGCTCTGGCCTGACCTTGTCCTAATCGACGGCGGCCTCGGCCATCTGAGAGCTGCTGAAAAGGCATTCAAAGAAATGAATGCGCCGACACCTAAAATTGCCGCCATCGCCAAAAAAGAAGAAGAAATTTTCTTACAGGGCAGCAACAAGCCGTTGAAACTGCCCAGAACTTCACCGGCTCTCAAGCTGCTCCAGTACGTCCGCGACGAAGCGCACCGCTTCGCCCAGCACTACTTCCATATCCTGCGAAAAAAAAGACTACTGAACAAAAATTAAAACAAGCCCCAAACAAAGATGAACTTTTAGACTACAGGTTCATCGGTATTCCGCGAGCAGCGAGGTATTCTTTCATCTGTCTTATTGTGTAGTTTTCAAAATGCGTGATTGAGGCCATCAGGACAGCATCTGCACCGCCGACGACAATGGCATCGTAGAGGTGGTCGAGTGTGCCGGCCCCGCCGGATGCAATTACAGGGATATTGACGGCGTCGGTTACAGCTTTATTTAATTCGTTATCGTAACCTGTTTTTGTGCCGTCGGCGTCCATCGAGGTCAGCAGGATTTCGCCGGCGCCTAACTTTTCGCCTTTGGCAGCCCATTCAACTACATCAATATCTGTCGGCTGCGAGCCGGCTTTTACGCAGACCTGCCAATGACCTTTTCTGTCTTTCGAGCGGCGGGCGTCAATGGCCAGCACAACACACTGGTTGCCGAAACGTTCCGCAGCCTCGGTGAGTAAATCCGGATTCTCAACAGCAGCAGTATTCACCGAGACCTTCTCAGCGCCGCTTCGCAGGAGCTCGTCGATTTGTTTGACGGTTTGAACGCCGCCCCCCACGGTAAATGGTATGAAGACCTTTTCAGCAACTTTTTCGACGAGTTCGACAATCGTTTTTCGAAAGCGAATTGTTGCGGTGATATCGAGAAAAACCAGCTCATCGGCTCCTTCGTCGCTGTATCTTGCGCCGAGTTCGACGGGGTCGCCGGCGTCACGCAGGTTCAGGAATTTGACACCCTTAACCACACGGTTATCTTTAACATCGAGACAGGGGATGATTCTTTTGGTCAGCATCAGTGATTTCCCCTTCTTGTCCGCCGTAGCCTCGGCGAAGGCGGATTGCAGATTTCAGCAAAATTTTTAAGCACTTTCAGGCCGGCTTTGCCGCTCTTTTCCGGATGGAACTGCGTGCCGTAAATGTTCTGCTTCCGGACCGCGGCCGGCAAATTGAAGCCATAGTCGGTGTATGCAATTTTTGCCTGAGCGTCGGTAACGTCAGCATAAAAAGAATGCGCAAAATAAAAATGTTTTTGCGCCGGCAGTCCCGCAAAAATGTCGATATCTGCCGGCAGGTTTACGAGGTTCCAGCCCATGTGTGGAATCGCTCGTCCCGCTGGTATCGGCACTACATCGCCGCTGACCAGACCAAGCCCAAAATGGGTGCCGTACTCACAACTTTTGTCAAAGAGCAACTGGTGGCCTACACAGATACCTAAAAGCGGTTTGCCGCTGGAGGCGGCGTCTTTTATCGGCTCAGCCAGGCTGCCTAAAGCATTGACCGCACCTGTCCGGCGTAGCTTTAGCGAAGACGGAAGCCTCGGCGAAGGCGGATTGCAGATTTCGGCAAAGTTCTTCAGGACTTTCAAGCCGGCTTCACTGCTCTTTTCAGGATGAAACTGTGTTCCGTAAATATTTGCCTTCTGCACTGCTGCCGGCAGTTCAAAGCCGTAATCGGTAAAGGCAATTTGGGCATCTTTGTCGGTGATGTCTGCATAATACGAATGAGCGAAATAAAAATGTTTTTCTTCTCCCAGTCCGGCAAACAAATCCATACCTGCCGGCGGCTTCACCAGATTCCAGCCCATATGCGGAATTGTCCTTCCGGCAGGAATGGCAGTAACATTGCCGTGAACTAATCCCAACCCTTTATGTAAGCCGTATTCGCTGCTCTGGTCAAAAAGCATCTGGTAGCCGACACAAATACCCAAAAGCGGTTTGCCCGCCAAAGCAACCTCTTTTATCGACTCGGAAAGAGCTCCCAGAGCGTTCACCGCATAGCCGAAGGCGGCAACACCCGGCAAAACAAGGCCGCAAGCACTTTCAATATCGCGAATCGCCCGGCTAAGCTTCACATCGCAGCCTATGTGCACAAACGCATTACAGACACTCCTGACATTTCCCACATTGTAATCGATAACAACTATCATAATTC
>CAVXEF010000019.1:0-62470 GCA_963760535.1 uncultured Phycisphaerales bacterium | reverse complement strand
TTAGCTGCACGTTTTGTTAAATCGACATATTTATCCTCCAATGTTTTCATTTGATTGGCTATGTTTTCGCGAGCCTGCAAGATCTGTTCTTTTTCATTCTTCAGTATTTCAATCGCATTTTCTTTATTATTTTTATTCATATATGTATCCTTTCTTTATCGGCGGTCGTTTTAGCTAAGACCACATCCAGTCTATCATTTTTATCATGCATACCTTTCAGAGATTTGTATACAATCTCTGCGCGGTCACGCAAATGTTCATCTTCCAATGACTTATATGAGTTTGTTATTAAGCAAACTTTCAAATTTGGCTTCTGTTTGTCCTCGAGCAATTGATGAATATTCATGAAACACCAAGTGTCAACCTGCGATAGTTTGCGAGCGTCTGCGACAATGAATACATAATCTGTAACTGATCGCAAAATCTGGTTATAAACAGGTATCTCTTCGGAATGGCGTACGAACAAATCCCCCTCATCGTTAATCCCTGAGACGCCTATCAATGCAGCTTGGCATCTTGCCTCCCCAAAAGCTTCTACTGCCTTACTGCCAACACAACCGTGAATTCCGGGTTTGTATTCACCACCTGTAAACACAAGATTGGCAATATCTGAACCACCAAGCTGATCGAGAACGCCAATATTGTTGGTAACAATGACGTGATAATGTCCTTCCTCAATTAACCTCTTTACGCTAAGCGCTACTGTGGTACCAGCACAACATGCCAAGGTTACATCTTGGGGGATACGTTTAACGAACTCGTCGGCTAAGGCGTCCTTGATTTTGCGAGCCTTTGTAAGGTTGTTGTGATAGTAGGTCTCTCGTCGAGAGCGAATGCCTCCGGGAATCAATACCATCCCCACTGAAGCGTCACTTATGTCTTTAACGATGGTTCTTATCGTTTTTATGTTGATATGTAAAGCGGCCTCAACATCTCTATATTTAAGTACCGGATCCGCAGCAGGGTCTTTCCATTTGGCAAACAGCATTTTGAATATCTCGGAACGGAGTTGCAAGTAATCTTGTGTGGTAGGTCGCCCTTTTGTAAGATGTGAAGGTATTTTCTGAGCCATTATTTTACCTCTTTTGTTAATATTGGTATTTATTTTGCTCATATTATAGCACATCGGGTGGATAAGTCAATATATAAAATGAAAAAAATACCATGTTTTCTAAATGGGCCGGTTTAATCTTTGTGCTAATTTGAACAAAGACAAGGACTTACAGAAACTAATGGTACTAAAAAACTTCAGGAAAAGTTTTTCGCGTGCTTGGCTAAAACTTGCTTGAGATGAGATTACCTGAGTTAACAGAGATTTTTTTTGCTGTGTGGGATTTTTTTGGGCTAAGTTGTATGGGAGGAAATAAGAAGGAAAATCTTACGGAGATTATTTGGCGGTAACAATTTTAACGCTGTCATTTATTCTTGTTTTGCCAGTTTCTGATTCCAATTTACCATCTTTTAGCATTTGCTCTATACACCCTCTGATTTCTTTGGTAGCAAACTGACAAAAATGCTCACGTATCACATTGAGGATTACGAGACGGCGCTCGGTAGGTCGAGAAGTGTGCTTAAATATTATTGTGGGCAACTTTCCAGTGTCAGGGATTAGCTCAGTAGATCGCATTTCGAACAATGTACGATCTTTGGGCTTTGCAAGCTCGGCAAGCGTGAGTCGACTTTTGACCATTTCATTGTTCATCAAAAGTAATGCATCGGGATGGCGGGAACCAAATATCAAATAGTATTTTGGAACAGTATGATGCGGCAATGCCCTGATTGCATGTTGGCAGACTTCCCTGAATCTTTTTGATAAGTGCTCACAAATACCATCTGTCACCTGCTGGACCTGCTTAGGAAAACTCGCGTGAGATTTGAGAATACTCTGCCACCAATCGCCACCGACGACGTTATTTAATCTTTCAATTGACGGTGGTGTTACAATGGGAGCGTCGATTTCTTCGGCGTCTTCAGTTTCCGGGTTAGATTCAGGGACGGCCAGTTTCAAAGCTGCCAGGCCTCGGCGAACGAAACTTGGCGCATTGAAATTCATGAGGACTTCAATACTCATATTAGAAATAGTCAAGTGTTGAAAAACACGATCCATACCATTCCAGTCAAGCCCTTCAACAGCAAAAGGATCCACATAAAGGAAAACACTATGGTTTCTGGCCTTTTTCTCAATTTCTTGTAGAAAGTCGCCGAATTTTCCATATTTTGCTTCGGCGAATGGAAACTGTTCAATTGACTTGCTCAACTCAGAGAAATGTTCTTTTTCTGCTTCTATGCACAAAGTGGAAACTGATACGGTAAGGCCTTTTGACAAGGCTGTTTGGATATTTTGGCAGATAATTAGAGGCGAACCTAATTCGCCATCACCAAATTTACCTGGTCCGGCAAAAGCATCAACAATAAAAACAGGTGCCTTTTGAGTTGCTATTTTTAAAAGGTATGGTGGTAGATAACGTTCAAGAATCTTATCTTTTCTTTTAGACCACTGCCGTTTTTTGTTGAAGAACGACTTGTCTGCTTTGTGGCTCATTATTGTATTTCCGCAAATTTGATTCGACCCAAAGCGGCATTTGACTCCAAGTTTGGCCGGCGAGTGAGCGGCCGTTTTTTTTCTTGTTTACACCGCCCCATTGTTTGAAGAAGAAGGGAATATCCGCATCAAGGCACTGGTTTCGGATATCGACAGCCCATTCGGAGTTCATCGGTCTGGCGTTTGGGCCGGATTCGCCGCCGACAATGACCCAATCGATGCCTTCAAGATTGATATTGGGAATTGGGCCCAAGAGTGGTTCGAATGAGATAAATTTTATCACGGCAGGAGTCTGCCTTAAGTGGTCTATGCGAAAAGTGTAATTGGCATTTTCGACAGTAACACCCATCCATACATTCTCCGGCCAGGGAAGCTTGTGGCTTAACTGAAGCAGGCGCTGAGAACGCTTAGTTAATGCCTGAAACCGGTGATGAGAAGCCTGACACATAACGTTAAAGGTTTTAGAGATGAAATCAAAGGAAACGTTGTTGTGAAAAAGGTCGCTCATGGAATTGACGAATATCGTCCGGGGTTGTCTCCACCGCAATGGCTGCTTAAGGGTATGTTCATGTAGTGTAACCCTAAAGCCATTTATGTAATTTGGACTGCCTGCAGCCTGCAAACGCAGCGCCATACGTTCTGCGTAGCAGTTCCTACACCCAGCGCTAATTTTCGAGCAGCCGGTACAAGGGTTCCAAGTTGATTCTGTCCACTCTATTTTGGTATTTTGTGCCATTGCGCTACCCAGATATTATATCGGGAAAGAATTGCATTAGGAAATGAAAAGGTTGAGGAAAAACGACGATTTAGAACATTAATCGACGCGTTAAAAGTAGTTGTAGAGCTCACCCAAACCCTTCGACTATGTTCAGGACAAGTTATGATTTATTATTTGAACCCGCGGCGGAAATTGTTAGTATAATGGATTCGGCAGGCTCACCATTAACAGCAAGATAAATCGAGGAGAATTTATATGTGCGAACAATGCGGCTGCGGTGAAAGCACACCAGAGCAAAGCTTCGAGGAAAAAGTCAAAGACGTGATAAAGGCTGTTCGGCCAAATCTGCAAAGCCACGGCGGTGATATCGAGCTGGTCGGCACAGATGAAGATAATACGGTAAAGGTCCGACTCAAAGGGGCGTGCTGCGGCTGCCCCAGCGCTCAAATGACACTCAAACAGGGCATCGAACGGCTGCTCAAAGAACAAGTGCCGGAAGTAAAAGAAGTCGTAGCAGTAGATTAAGCCACAAGACGACAGAAGACAGGAGAACAGGTTATCAGGATATCAGGCAGCAGAATATCAGGATAACAGGAAATCAGGACACAGGAATCAGAAGACGGACGACGGTGGTTCGACTTTGCTCACCATCCCGAGCGAAGTCGAGGGAAAGTTTCTAAGGGGGTTTAGGTTCGACAAGCTCACTACGAGGCGGCTTGTGTAAACGGAAGACATTGACATAGCCGCGGTTGGAGCCTAACTGGGTAATAAATTCGTAAGGCCCTATACTTCTGGGCTTTTCCAACAAGGCTAAGTTCTTATGCAAATTCAACTCGCGGTAGCCGGTATGAATCGGATTAAGCCCCTCCCTGCTGGCCCAGACGACATAAGTAATGCCTTCTTTGTAACAGGCCTCAACCAATTCTGCCGGGCCGTCCGCCTTCGGAAGACCACCAATATACTCAGCGTTTTTCGTTGCAAACATCTGCACTGTCTCACACATATAAATCGCCAACTTCTCACCCGGCTTGGCATTTTCAGAATACCACTGCGCCAAATCCACGAATTCCCTATCGCCTTGGCCGTCACCAAGAAAACTAACCAGCACAAACTGGTTTGAGACGACGACCAGAGCAAACACCACCAGAACTACGACCTTCTGTAAAATGTCTCTCGGCTTGAAAACAAAAACCCGAACACCCAAAATAAAAGCTGCCAGCCCAACCGCCACATAAGGCACCGAAGCCGACCTGGGACTTACCGTCGAAACTGCAGGCAAATAAGGCAGTAGTCCGAAAAGCCAGATACCTGCCACAACCAAAATCAATATCTGCAGGGCAGCTACAATAGCCACGGGAATCCGCTGATTTTTGTTTATAATCTGCCAGGTGCTCTGCAGGCCAAACCAGCAGATAAACAGCGCTATCCAAAAGATATTGGTATGAAACCTCGAGAGCGGATAAGGATACCGAGCGTGAAGTAAAAAGTAGGGCACAAAAAATATCAACAAAACCAGTATATTCCAATTGCGTTTGTACAAGCTGTAAATAGCACCAAAGAAAAAGCTCACAACGGCCCCAACCCTGCTCAACTCCCACACAAACTCCACAAAATCTTTGCTGGCAGCGGGGTCCGGCATAAGCAAAGGCCGAAACCCCACCTGCCACAACAGCTTCATATGCAGAACTAACCCTGTCCTTGCCTCAACCGACTCTGTAAAGGCCTTCGCATACTCTTTTGTGAACAACACATTAAAATAGTGAGTTGTCCCCGACTTCCACATTAAAGCTGTGCCGAGCAACCATATAATAAGCGGAACAGAGGCAACGGCTGAATAAACAAAAGCTCTGGCCCATTGCCGTTTGTCCCTGTTGTGAATCACATCCATCACAAAGGCAGCCATAATCAAGGCCGACCCTTCATATCGCACAAGCGCCGTAACCGACGCGAGAAGATAACGCCACTTTGAGCGCGTGATAATAAGATAAACCGTCAGAAGCGAGAAAAATAAAAGCGTGGTCTCGATTATAGGCTCTCTGAGCATATACAGCACCCACGGACTTACTATCGCCACCATAGCGAGCCAGCAAGCAGCTCTGCCAAAAGTCTTTTTGCCGATAAGCCAAAACAAAATCAGATTGAAAGGATGTAATACGGAGTTAAGCAGCCAGCCCGCCCTTAGGTTCGGATACTGGCCGCCAACCACATAAGAAAGGCAAGCCTGCATCAAACCAACCACAGGAGCGATTTTGAAACTTGAGGGAAGCCTAAGAGACAAAAGCTCATGACCGACTCTGACGATATCAGGAAAATCTGAAATTGGAACAAGCTTATGACCGAAATACAGAACCGACTGATAAACACCAAAGGCGAAAAGAGCCGCTGCGACAAAAATTTCAAAATACCTCTCCTGTACGGCTGGAGAAAGTCCTTCCATCGGCTCGGCGGAAGCAGAAGCTTTGCCCTTTGGCGATTCTTCGTCGAATCTTAATTTATATTTTCCGGCTTTACGCTTGCTCATACAATATCTTCTTCGATTATAAACCGACCTTTTCCAGCTTTATTGTCTGAAACATACCCAGCCAATTATTTAGCGGGGACAGGAGATATTCCACAGCCTTGACGAAAGGATAAGTAAACGACGGCACCAGCTGCCGCAATGTCAGACCGCCGCTAAGCAGATACCGCAGTGGTGTATGATTACGCATCGACACAATTCGCAAAGATGGGAACTCACGCTCAAATATCGTGCGGTCCCGGCAGAAAATTATCCAAGGGATTGCACCATTGCCCTGCGAAAGAGGCCCGGTCTCTTCCAGACCCCACTTACCTTCCGGGTCAAATTGCTCGTGATGAAAATTCTTGTAAATGAATCTCGACCACAATGTGTTTGCAGGTTCAATCATAATGACTTTGCCACAGACCTTAAGACACCGCAACGCCTCCCTGAAGAAGGCTCTCGAATCAGCAATGTGGTGAAGAACATCGAACATAAAAAAGGCGTCAACACTGCCATCCTCAAAAGGCATCTTAGAAGACGAAAAAACCCTGTCAACACTCGGCAAATCAAGGATGTCAGATGTAATGACGTTGGCGATTATCTCCTTAATAAAACCACCGCCGCTGCCAAGTTCGACAAGAAATTTCTTTTCAAAATCAGGCACAGCTTCCTTAAATTGATTGTAAAACTCTGTGTAGAGGTTTCTAAGAAACGGCTTCTTTCTTATGATTTCAGCGTGCAACAAGGTCGCGGCAGGGTCATCAAGGTCTTTTATGCACCTTGTCTCGAGGCAGTTTAAGCCAATCAATAATCTTCATAATTACTTCGTCCCGCCCGGCGTCTCAAGAACCGTAAAAATCGTAGATGGCCGCCAAGATAGATTCCTGTTCCGCCTCAGTCAGGTCATTGTAAAACGGCAGGCGAATCAGACGGTCACTGATGTCTTCTGTCACAGGGCAGTCACCTTTTTTGCCGCCCAGACGAATGCCTATACCTGAAAGATGAAGGGGCAGATAGTGAAACACGGCGAGAATGCCGCGAGACTTAAGATGAGTTATCAAGGCCTGGCGGTCTTCGCACGAGGGCATTATCATATAGAACATGTGGTATGGATGCTCACAGTGCTTCGGAATCGCGGGAAGTTTCACACCATGTTCCTGTGCCCAGCCCTCCAGATGGGTATAATAATACTCCCACACTCGTTTACGATGTCCCTGAATACGGTCTTTAGCCTGCAACTGAGCATAGAGGAATGCGGCAAGTATGTCTGAAGGCAGATAGCTCGAGCCGACATCAATCCATGTGTACTTGTCCACCTCTCCCCGGAAAAAACGGTTGCGATTGGTCCCCTTCTCGCGAATAATTTCGGCTCGCTCTACATACTGGGGGTCATTAATAAGTAACGCTCCGCCCTCTCCACAAGTAAAATTCTTCGTCTCGTGAAAGCTCTGCGCGGCCAGACAGCCGAACGTGCCGAGAAATTTTCCCTTATATTTGCCAAATAAACCGTGAGCATTATCCTCCACGACTGGAACGCCGTGCCGGCCGGCAATCTCCAGAATAGCGTCCATTTCACAGCCTACACCAGCATAGTGGACAGGCACAACGGCCTTGGTGCGCGGTGTAATCAGTCCTTCCAGCCGGCTCTCATCCATATTCAGTGTATCGGCTCTGATATCAATAAAAACCGGTTTGGCTTTACGAAGCGTAAACGCATTGGCCGTCGATACAAAGGTGAACGAAGGGACAATCACATCGTCGCCCGCCTCTATGTTAAGTAAAATGGCTGCCATCTCAAGTGCATGCGTACACGAGGTGGTCAGAAGGACCTTGGGAACGCCTAATTGCTCTTCGAGGAAGGCATGGCAGCGTTCGGTAAATTTTCCATCGCCGGAGATGAGACCATTGCTAATCGCCTCGGCTATATAGACCAGTTCCTTACCCTCGAAACACGGTTTGTTAAATGGGATTTTCATTGTGCTCATTTACAATTGCCTTTTTACTATTTGCAACTAATTCAGTTTCCAACATGACTATGAAATAAGCTTGTTCGCCGACACCGGCGAAACATCCGAATTCAGCTTTTTCAAATCACGCCTCCGGATGCGCAACAACCAGAAGACTGCTTCCAATTGGTATTGGGATATTCTGTTTAATTATCAGCAATTCCAGCTTATGATATAAAGATAGAATAACATTAGTTATCTTTGGTTTCACCACATTTTCTCTTCGAGCGTTTTCATCGGTACTTGGTTTAGCCAGCCCTAATTTGGTGGGCAGTGTTCTTGCAAAGAACAATGGAACCGGCAGGTAGGAAAAGAGGTAAGTTGCGTAATCAACCTTAAATTTGCTGTTTTTTAAGAGCTTTTTTATCCGGCTTATGGAATAGCGTCTAAAATGTCCAGCGTATTCATCTTCCCTCGCCCACAATGTCTGGTAGGCCGGCACAGTAAGATAGAGTCGCCCATCAGGGAAAAGAATTCTTTTGAGTTCTTTTAAGAAACCCGCTTCATCTTCGATGTGTTCCAGAACGTCAAACAGTCCAACAGCAGGTATCGTATTGTTTTTAAATCCGGCATCAACTACAGTTGAACAGATAATCGGGTAAAGCCCTCTTTTTCTTGCGTTTCGCAAACCTGTGATACTGGGCTCCAGTAAAACAGCGTTGAACCCGTTTTTTCTCAGCCCTAATGTAACGTATCCGTTTGCTCCGCCTACATCGAGAATAAATCCAGCCGGCGGAAACTTCTTAACGGCAGCGATTATGGCATTATTTCTATGACGAAACCAAAAGGAATTATCTTCTATGGCAAAATATCGGTCCTGACCATCTGTCGGATACGAGCAAGCTGCCGTACCGCCAGAGAACCAGACCCCCCGCTCATTCTGAGTGAGATTGTTCGCAACCTCTGAGAAATTAATCGGCTTGGCTTTTTCATCATTGCCCCGGCTCGTGCTGCTCAAACTAAAATTACACACTTGACATCATCCCCTTTTGACTACTTTTTAAGGTGGGTAGACCATGGGGCGTGCCAATGCAACAGGATTTGGGGGTCATAAAACCTTGCTCCAAGAGAGACGTGCAGGTTCACTGCCGGCATGTTGGACGCCGATATCTTTACGGTTACAACTGATACACTCCGCTCCTGAAAATATCGCAGGGTAGAAGCAATCAGGCCAACTCCAATGCGCTTACCCTGCCACTGAGGCGCCACGGCATACAGATGCAGGCAGCCCTGTTCGCCGTCAATCTGAACGACCGAAAAAGCGCGCACCTGTTCCTCCGTCTTTACCACAAGAAGGACCTGTCGGCTTTCCGGCAAAAATGTCCGACGTACCCACTCTTGATAGCGTCGGTCAGCCAGGTCTCTGGGGAAGCGTGCGTCAGCGTGATAGCGTCCATTCTGAAAGGCGACCCCGCATATCTGCACTACTTGTTCCATATCGTCCGCCGTCGCCGTTTTGACCGTCAGCTCGGCGGGCGGATACGCGGCGCTGCGGACCTTTTCGTAGCGGAGCAGCAAAGTCATATCAATGTAGTGAAAACCGAGCGATTGGAAAAAATAAATCCTCTGGATGTCCGAGGCGGGGACCCTCGTGCCGACCAGCTCCACATCGTGACTGCCGGCCCATCCCTGCAGGTGCTCACTAATTCTGGAAGAAACCTGCGAGCTGGAGTCGAAGTCATCTATCTCATAATCCGCCACCCCAAAACCAAACGTTTCTATATCCCAGGGCAACAAGGCAATCCGTCCCAGGTTAGGTGACTCCTTGCAAATCGGTTCGTAGCACTGCTCGAACATATTGACTTTAATCCCTTTTATATTATGAATCGGCGGGCCCTTTTTTTTCTCGAATCGTATAGCTTGGGCGGTCCATCAGGCGGAGGTGCATCCTCGCCAGGTACTCACCTATAATGCCCAGAGCGAAAAGCTGCACGCCTGAAAAGATAGAGACAATGGATGCAAGAAAAGGAAAGCCGGCAACCGGCGTACCGGATACCAGGTATCGGCCCACCACATACACCAACACAAAAAAGCCAAAGACTGTAAACGCAAACCCAAGGAAACTGGCAATTCTCAGGGGCAACGTGCTGAATCCCGTCATCATATTTATGGCATGAGTGACTAATTTCACAAAGGTATAGTTTGACTTTCCCCCCTCTCGGGGCATATGCTTAACGGGAATGGCCGCAAAGCGCTTGGTACCCCACGCCAATAAAACATCAATAGATGGATGAGCACCGTGATAATCGGAGAATGCATCCCGAAGACAGGTGCGAAAAGTCCTGAAAGCGCTGACATTGCAAGCCGTTTTAACATCCATTACGCTCCTGAGCGTTATCTTGGTAAGTCGCGAGGCAAGGTCACGCCACAGGCCATGCTGTTCTGTTTGCGGAGTGCCATATACCACATCATATCCCTCGTTTAGTTTTTCAAGCAGCTTTGGAATCTCCTCAGGCGGATTCTGCAAATCGTCATCCATAGTAACGATGGTTTCATATTGAGCCGCACGAACACCTGCCAGCAAGGCATTGTGCTGACCATAATTGCGCATCAGGCTCATACCTTTGACAAACCGATGAGAATCAACCAATTCCTCGACAACCTGCCAGCTGTCATCCAGACTGTCATCATTGACCAAAATTACCTCAAAGGCATCAGCACAAGATGAAAGAGTAACTTTCAGTCTTTCCACAAGAGGTTTCAGGGTGTCCTGGCTGTTATAAACCGGCACAACAACAGATATTTCAAGATTGCTCATGGCCTATTTTCTCCATGACTAAATATGCTCATCGCATATTTAATTCACCAATTCCATAATTTTAACAACTTGTGGTATAGTTTCATACTTTTTCATAGATTGAATGCGATTTTTTACGATGAACCGCCTGTCTGCGGGCCATAAACCTCCACCTCAGCAAGAACCAGCCGGCCTTGCCCCAGCGTCTGCAACCTGACATAGCGAGCCGTTACGTTCCCTGGACGAATAAGCCAAGGTTTTAGGTCAGTACTTCCATCAATCCTTTGCACCAAAGACCATTTCTCGCCATCCGTGGAGACCAGAACTCCAAACGGAAAACTGCATTTTAGATGCGAATCAGCTCTTTTATAAATCAGGATTTGGGCAATTTGCACGGTCTGGCCTAAATCTACCTGCCACCAAGTGTTGTCTCCCACTCTTGTGTCAAAGCCATATTGTGGGTCGCGCAGACCATCAACACCAATAGAGCTATCCTCCTCATAAGGATGATAGCCAGCACTCATTGCCGTTTTTTTACCGTAGGCTAAATTATAGCGCGATGATAAATGCTCCTTGCCCGCGTCGGTATTCCATACGTACTTAGTAGCTATATTGTCGCCAGCATACAGACTGTTATACCAAACCAAAAATAAAAGCACACAGGCGAAACCCACTGCAATCATTGCCGCCCGACCAACCAACCTAACGCGCAAATCCCATAACGGAAACAAGCCCATCAACCCTAATGTAAGACAACTAAGTCCCATCCCTATAACGGCCGGCCATGACCAGTATCGCCATTCCACTTCGCTTCTGCCGGCGGGCAACCGTATAGCATGTTCGAAACCGTTGGCTCGATAAACCGGCACACGCTCTGAATTAACATAGGCCCGCCAGTGCTCAGAATAGGGGTAGGAGAACACAAAAAATGCAGGCTGACTGCACATTACGTCGAACTTTAGATTGTTGAAGGAATTATATTTTAACTCGATATAGCCAGCACCCTCAACTCCGCCCCCCTGAGCCTCGGTAGCTGGGTAATTCTCTACTACAACAGTATCAATCGAACGCTCACGAGCCATTCCCTCGTAAGCTTCCCGGCGCGTCTTGACAACCGTAAATCTGCTGGAAATATGACTCAACGTAGGCTCGAGGAACGTCCCCTCGAGGTGCTCTTTTAACCCTACTCTCGACCAATCCCCTGAAAGCCCCCAAAAGGTGAGCTTTTCACGCTGGTAATTAGAGAGCTGTTCAAAGGTCATCGTTGGTGGCAGCTTTTTCACGACCCACGTGCCATAACGCAATGTTACTGTAGTTTGTAACAAAACTGCAGCTACGAGAATTGCCCCTGCCACAGGCCGCAAGCTACGCAGCCCACTATAAAAGGCCAACGCAACGAGGCTGACCATCCCCATTATGGTGGCCAACGTAATCGAAATTGGCTGAACCTCATTAAGCCTAACCGGTGTATATACCTCCTGAAGCTTGAAAACATTCAACGGCAAAAGATTAAGAACAGTAAATGCCACAAGAGCTAAAAGAGCCAGCAGGGTTAGTTCCACAATTTTGAATTTTGAATTTTGAATTTTGAATTTCCGGCTAACAACCCAGGCCAGAATCAACAGAAACATAAAAGGTAAAATCAGGCTCAAACGTCCCGGAACCCGAAAAGTATGTGCCAGCGGAAAATATTTCCAGAAATAGTAATACAAAGGACCATTCGAGCCCAGCATTAAAACAAAAGTAATTAAACTTACCAACCAGATAACCAGTACAGGCATCCCAATTCGAACTCGCAGGAGAAACACTACTGGAAGTGCCACTGCTACCAAAAGCAATGCTGAGCCTCCAAAGGCACCATGAACATCACTGTGAAAAGGATTAAACAGATTGCACAAACTGCCTCCAAGCGTGTCCTGATAACCACACGCCCAGCGAAAATTTGCACTGGCAGAGCGAGAAGTTTCCTGCAGACACTCAAAATAAAAAGGCATGGTATACGATGACGCCAAAAGAAATCCCGCCAGCACAGATATGAATACGCTCAAATAATACTTCAATACTCTACGTCGCGTACATGCCACCTCCTGCCGGCAGCAAAAGAGCCAAATAAAAAGGCACAACCACCGTTACAATCGCTGCACCCAACAAACCTATATACATCATCTGCGGATGTCCACCAACCACAAGAAGCCAGGTGGACAAAGCAATACACGTTGGGCCAAGTCGTTTTGTCGGTGTCACATAGTGCCACGCCACTGCTACACACAATAGCAGATATGCCACATAGCTTTCGAGGGATGCGCCATAGCGAAACATATCCAGCATTCGCAGGTTATAAACAGTAATGAAGGATATCACGAAAGCCATCAGGGTCCCCAGACGCAATCTTCGTAAAAACAGAAACAATATCAGGTGTGTACCCCCAAGCGAAAAACAGTCGCAGCAACGTACCAATCTCATGGGCATGCCCACTCCAGTAGCCCGGCAATAAAGAAGCAATCCAGGAAATAGGATGCCACAATTGGCCGAGAGTCAGAGCGCTGGATGTCCAACCGCCTGCAAAACCGGGAGCGTATAACGGAAATGTACCGTGTTTGACCGAAAAACGAAGATATAACTGCTGCTCTATCCAATAGCTTATAATCATTACCAATCGTATATTTGCTAAAAAGAGGAACCAGCCAATACAAAACAAAGAAAGGAAGGACCAAAGTAATAGCGCCAACTATACGACTTGGCCAGGGAGATGTACTTGCCGGCAACTGCTCACCAGCTTCCGAGCCACAAGAGTTCTTCTTTCTCAAAACCTTCATTCCCAGCCTAACGTCGCTTGTCCGCAAGCCACTTGATTTTCTTAAATGCCACCCAGCTCATCTTCAGCAGCAGCCAGCCGTGCCTGAATCGACTGATGTTTGTCGAGCCGTAAGTTCTTGCCCTGATAAGTTACCGGCACCTCAACCACCTTAAGGTTCTGCTTTACCGCACCGAAAATAAGGTCAAAATCACCAAAAGGGTCAAAATCACCAAAATACGAACGGTTGGCCGCTATTAACTCGTAGTTTTTTCTGGAAATCATCTTCGTACCGCAAAGGGTGTCTCTGAACCTTTGCCCCAGCAGCCAGCTAAACAATGTGCCGAAAAACTTATTTCCCAAAAGATTCAAAAACCGCATTGCCTGCTTTTCCATCGGATAAACAAGCCGAGAGCCGTTGATGAACTCGCCTTTGCCGTCGCGCAGCGCCCTGAAGAACTTCGGCAAATCCTCAGGCGGCGCCGTCAAATCAGCATCCTGGATAACAAGCACATCACCTTTTGCGGCAGCAAAACCTTTTCTTACAGCATCACCTTTACCCACGCCGTCACCCTGGCTAATCAAAGTAATCTTACGCTCGGGATGCTCCCTGATTTGGCGTTTTATTTCCTCGACCGTACCATCCGTACTGTTTCCATCAACAAAAATTATCTCCGTCTGGCGTCCCATCTCGCGGCACCCGTTTTACCGCATCTTCGATATTTCCCCGCTCATTTCTGCACGGGATAATAACGGAAACACTCAAATCCTCGTCTCGCTGAGCGGCGGCAGCCGGTCGAGCAACAACGAGATTCACCATATTCAGTAAACGAAACCCCGGCAGCAGAGAAAGAAAATAATTGCATAACGTCGTAAAGGGCGGAACACGTTTCGGCAGCATAATATAAGAGCTGGAGCGAATAACATCAAAACCGGCCAAGCTCAATAAATTCTCAATATCCTCCGGCGGCAGCCAGTTCTGGTACGGATGAGGCCGACGAATTCTCAAAAGCGAACCGAGCCGCAAAATACCCTCCCAGAGATAATTGTAGTAAGTTACCACTATCCGCGTACCTTCGGTGGTCAAAGGACGAATACGCTCCAAAACCTGCTGAATGTCTCGCCAGCGACCCAGCGAATTGCAGATTAACACATAATCAAATTTCTCATCGAGTTCCAATTGATGCGGGTCGGCGACGTAAAACTTCATATTCGCAAATCGCTTCCTGGCCAGCTCTATGGCGGCGGCATCCTCATCAACCCCAACGCCGTAGCTCGGCCTGACAGCAGCGAGAAGGTCTCCGCACTCGCAGCCGACATGCAAGACCCTGCAGTTCGGCCGAACAACAAATCTGTAAATCCTGTCCAGCCATCCGTAATAGTACGAATTGCGCCTGCGCCAACGAAGCAAAGATTCTTCATTCATTGTTCGTTGGTTCATCGTTCATAGTTCATTTTAAGACTTTGAACACACTCTCGACACTGGGCTTTTCGATTACACCCTTTTCCGTAATTATGGCCGTGATAAGAGATGCGTCTGTGATGTCAAAGGCCGGATTACATACACTGATACCGTCAGGAGCAATTTGAGTACCGGCAAATCTTGTTACCTCTTCGGCAGCCCTCTGCTCGATAGGAATTTCATTTCCACTTTTTATACTCAAATCAAATGTACTCGACGGGGCTGCAACGTAGAAAGGAACGCCGTTATTTTTTGCAAGAACACTCAAGCTGTAGGTGCCGACCTTATTCGCCACATCGCCATTGGCGGCGATACGGTCAGCGCCAGTTATCACCGCGCTAATTTGTCCCTGCTTCATCAGCCAGCCGGCCATATTATCACATATAAGCGTAACATCAACGCCAGCCTGTTTCAATTCCCACGTTGTCAGCCTCGCACCCTGCAACAACGGACGAGTCTCATCGACATAAACCTTAAACTTTTTGCCCCTTTTATGCGCCTCAAAAATAACCGATAAAGCAGTACCCTGTCCAGCGGTCGCCAAGGCGCCGGTATTACAATGTGTCAAAATGCCGGAGTCCTGTTTTATGAACCTCTGACCGTTTTCGCCTATGCGACGGCACATATCAATATCTTCCCGACAGATGGCGTGCGCTTCATCCAGGACAACTTTCCGCAGCGCCGGCAAATCCGCTGATGATTCAACGGCGACAAAATCCGCCGCTTTTCGTTTAATTCTGTCCATCGCCCAGAACAAATTCGCTCCTGTCGGCCGCGACTGGGCCAGATACCCGCAATACTTTTCCAGGCAACGAACTGCCTCTTCCGTATCGCCGGCCAACTCCTGCATACCCAAAGCCAGGCCGTAAGAGGCGGCAACGCCTATAGCTGGAGCGCCGCGTACGGCAAGCGTCTGTATCGCCTCAAAAACCTGCTCAATATCCCTGCACTGCAGCTTGACAAGCTCAGCCGGCAGGCGCCTTTGGTCTATCAGCTCCAAAAAACCATCAACGCCACCAACCCATCTAATCGCCTGAACAATCATGAAACTCCTCAACCCGGCACTTTATCGTCAAGCCGAAGCTTGTCTTTAAGATACTTTGCAGTGTAACTTTGTTTGTTTTTTATAATTTCCTCCGGCACACCAGTAGCAACCACCCAGCCGCCCGCATCACCGCCTTCAGGGCCGAGGTCTATGATATAGTCCGCCACCTTAACAACATCGAGATTATGCTCTATGACAACAACAGTATTGCCCATATCGCATAATCGCTGCAGCACATTCAAGAGATTTTGAATATCAGCGAAGTGCAGGCCGGTCGTAGGCTCATCAAGTAGATACAAAGTACGACCCGTGGTTGCTTTGCCCAGCTCCGCTGAAAGTTTGACCCGCTGCGCTTCACCACCCGAAAGCGTTGTCGAGGCCTGGCCCAGCGTCATATAACCCAAACCGACATCGGCAAGAGTTCTTAGTAAACGCAGTATCGTCGGAAAATTAGCAAAGAAGACAAGAGCCTCATCGATTCTCATATTGAGCACATCGGCGATATTTTTGCCCTTATAGGTAACCTCAAGAGTTTCCGGATTGTATCTGGTGCCTTTGCATCTCTGGCAGGTTACGTAAACATCAGGTAAAAAGTGCATTTCGATTTTTTTGGTTCCCTGGCCCTTGCAATCCTCACAACGACCGCCTCTGACGTTAAAGCTAAAGCGTCCTGCTTTATAGCCGCGGATTTTTGCCTCGCGAGTCATCGAAAAGAGTTTGCGTATCTCGTCAAAGGCGCCCGTATAGGTCGCCGGATTACTTCGGGGAGTCCTGCCAATCGGCGACTGGTCTATCTCGATAACCTTATCAATCTGGGAAGCACCGAGAATGGTTTTATGTTTACCCGGCCTTTCGCGAGACTCGTAGAGACGACGCTTCAACGCCCTCAACAAAATCTGCGTTACGAGGCTGCTCTTTCCGGAGCCTGAAACACCGGTCACGCAGATAAAGACGCCGAGCGGAAATTTTACATCGATGTTTTTAAGATTATTTTCAGCCGCCGCCTTGACCTCGATGCACCTCGTCAGGCTGTACCTGCGTCTTTGGGCCGGAAGTGCTATTTGCCTTCTGCCGCTGAGATACTCGCCGGTCAGCGACGCCGTACAGGCAGCCACTTCATCGAAACTACCCTGGACAACGACCTCGCCGCCGTGTGCGCCGGCAGCCGGTCCTATATCAATAATATGGTCCGCACTTTTTATGATATCCTCATCGTGCTCAACCACCAGAACGGTATTACCCAGCCTGCTAAGCCGCTGCAATATGCCGAGCAGGCGGTTATTGTCGCGCTTATGCAGGCCTATCGTCGGCTCATCAAGCACATAACAGACGCCCACCAGGCCGCTGCCGACCTGAGTCGCCAGGCGAATTCGCTGAGCTTCACCACCCGAAAGAGTACTGCTTCTTCGGTCGAGCGTCAAATAACCAAGGCCGACGTCGACCATAAACTTCAGCCGCGCTTTTATCTCCCTCAAAACCTGCTCGGCGATTAAGGACTTTTCCTTATCAAGCTTCAATTCACTGAAAAACTTCTGTGCGCCTTCGATGCTCAGAGAGGTCAAGCGATGAATATTTTTTCCTCCTACGGTCACGGCGACAGCCTCAGGCCGAAGCCGGGCGCCCTCGCAGCTGCGACAAGGCTGCTCCGAAAGAAAACTGTGCAATCTCTCCTTAACATATTCGCTGGTTGTATTCTCCCAGCGGTAAACAAGGTTGGGAATGACCCCCTCAAATGACACGCCATACTTTTGTACGTCGTCATCCGTTGTGCCATACATCAGAATCCTTTTTATCT
The DNA here is from genome assembly GCA_963760535.1 of uncultured Phycisphaerales bacterium. Classification (GTDB taxonomy): domain Bacteria; phylum Planctomycetota; class Phycisphaerae; order Sedimentisphaerales; family Anaerobacaceae; genus CAVXEF01. The sequence continues at coordinate 44,871 of CAVXEF010000019.1, read as the reverse complement.
CAGCCGGTATACGCTCAAACGCAATCGACTTGCTGATGCCGAACTTGGCGCAGAATCTTTTTACCAGCCTGTTATAGAAGATATTCATCCTCTTGCCCCACTTGCGCCACGCGCGTAACAGCGCCGCTTTCGAGCGAGACCGTTTTATCAGGCACAATCAGGTCGGGGTCAAATTCGAGAATCGTCCCAAGGCCGTCACAAGCGGCGCAGGCTCCATAAGGACTATTAAAGCTAAAAAGGCGAGGCGATAACTCCTCAAGCGACGCCTGGGGATGCTGCGGACAGGCAAACTTCTCACTGTAGATAACTTCCGTCCATTGGCCATCAGCTGGAATTTTGAGTTTTGAGTTTTGAGTTTTGAGTTTCATATCAGGTTCCTGGACCAAAACCAAAAGGACGCCACCGGCTAACTTCAGTGCCGTCTCAACCGAGTCTGCCAGTCGTATACGCACCGAACCTTGAATAACCAGCCTGTCAACAACCGCCGCGATACTGTGCTTTTTGTTCTTATCCAAAACCGGCGTTGCCTCACCTTCGCGCAGCGCCGACCTGTCCGGGGAGCGAGGGATAAAGCGGGAGACATCATAAATTGCGTCATCGACACGAACCCGAACAAAACCCTCTCGCTGTATAGCTGCGAAGACGTCGCGATGCTCACCTTTTCTGCCGCGGACAAGCGGTGCGCAAATCTGGACCTTCGTGCCCTGGGGACGCTCGAGTATAGCATCCACTATCTGGGAAGAGTGCTGACTGGTAATCTCTCTGCCGCACACCCAGCAGTGAGGCTGACCAACCCTGGCAAAAAGCAATCTGAAGTAATCGTAGATTTCCGTCGTGGTAGCCACAGTCGAGCGCGGATTGCCGCCTGCACTTCGCTGCTCAATCGCAATGGTAGGAGGCAGGCCTGTAATCTCGGCGACGGCGGGTTTTTGCATCTGCTCAAGAAATTGACGAGCATAAGAACTCAGCGATTCGACATATTTTCGCCTGCCCTCGGCGTAAATCGTATCGAAGGCGAGCGAACTTTTGCCTGAGCCGCTGATGCCGGTAATCACAACCATTTTGTCCCGCGGAATATCGAGGTTGATATTCTTAAGATTGTGCTCAGCCGCTCCTGTAATCCTTATTACCTTCTCCGCCTGCCTGGCCATATTACTTCTGCCTGTATCAGGTAATACCCTGTAAAAAATCGACAATAGCACAAGTTAATAATTGTACCAAAATGCCTCAAGGAGGTAAAATATTTATTGTAATCGATGAAAGATAACAACCCATGAAAAACCTGCACAACTGGGACTTATCCTATTCACAGGCGGCTCACTTACAAACAGAGCTGGCCGAAAAGGTGCAATTTGAGCCGTTACAGGGCCAACCGAGACTTATCGTCGGTCTTGACTGCGCTCTTAGCAAAGACGGCCAAAGAATCATCGCTGCCTGTGTACTCTTGAAGCTTCCGGACTTTGAAATCCTTCGAAACAACAACGCCATCGCAAACTTACTTTCCCCTATATCCCGGGCCTGCTTTCCTTCCGTGAAGCCCCCGTCTGCATTGCCGCCGTTGAAAAACTCAAACTGTGAGCCGGATGTATTCATCATCGATGGTCAAGGCATCGCCCACCCCCGGCGATTAGGCATCGCATCGCATCTGGGCCTATTTTTCGACAAGCCAACCATCGGCTGTGCAAAAAGCAGATTATTCGGAAGCTTTGAAGAGCCGGCAGCAGAAAAAGGGTCTTACAGCCCACTGAAAGACGGCGAAGAGGTTATCGGTGCAGTAGTCAGGACACGCACCAATGTTGAGCCGGTTTTTGTTTCGGTAGGCAACAAATGCACGCTCGAAGATGCTATCGAAGTGATACTTTCCTGCGTTACGAAATATCGGCTGCCGGAGCCGACCCGCATCGCGCACCAGGTTGTCAGCCGGCTGAAACAAACGATTTAGGCTTTGTGGCTGGCCATGCCATAGGCAGTGCCTTTAATCCTTTTTCCCAGGGATAACTCTGGCAGATTTTATCAGTACGGGTTTAACGGGAACATCACGCATTCCCCCGCGGGCGGCAGTTTCAACCGCGGCGATTTTATCCACAACTTCCATCCCTTCAACAACCTTACCAAATACGGCGTATCCCGGTTTTTCCGGCCCTGCGAAATTTAGGAAATCATTATTCTTATGATTGATAAAAAACTGGCTGGTAGCGCTATCGGGGTTGTTTGTCCGGGCCATTGCGACAGTACCCCTGTCATTTTTCAGCCCATTTTTTGCTTCATTGGCAATCGGCGGATGCGTTTGTTTTTGGGCCATATCTGCCGTAAAGCCGCCTCCCTGTATCATAAAGTTAGCTATAACACGATGAAAGATGGTTCCACCATAAAAGCCTTCTTCCACGTACCGAAGAAAATTTTTCACTGTAATCGGCGCCTTTTTTTCATCAAGCTCAATAACAATATCGCCCATGCTTGTTTCAAGTCTTACCATCTTTGGTTCCACGCTATTACTCTCCTTTGCTTCTATCTTCTGCTCAGCCGTTTTAGTTTCCTTAGACGCTCCATCATTGGGCTCTTTAGGCACAGCAACAAGAACCGCCGCCAGTACTAAAACCAATATAAGCAATGATGCGCTAAACCAAGATTTTCGTGACATAAAAGTATTTCCTCCCTGCCCCCGTGTCTCCCGACGCGAGCCGGGGCGGCGGGCAATGATCAACCATTAATAATAAATACTCTAATCCCAAGAATGTTTTCTGGCCGAAGCGAGAATTTCCTCGGCACACTCCATCGCTGCCAAGCCTTCCTCGGCGCTGACCTCTGGTTTAGACTGCTTATTTGCAACAGCCGAAAGAAAAGCCTGCTGCTCAAGTCGCAACGGCTCATTGTCATCTATCGCAAGCTTCTCGTAATGAACCAGCTTTGTCCAGTCGGTCTTTAACAGATCAAACTTTCCGCCCTGTTTGAGCTGACGGATTTTATTTATCAGGTCGATGTTGTCGGAGTCGGCCTTTATAATCGTGCCGGTTTTTTCAACATAATCCAAGCTCAAATACGCCTGTTTGCTGAAGACCCTGACCTTTGCGCTCGGTTTTAAGTGCCAGCCTTGAAGCGGTAATATTTGCGACACAGCCGTTCTCGAAAACTATCCTTGCATTGCAAATATCCTCTCTGTCGGGGTCGATAACACCTATGCCGACAGCATCGACTTTTTTTACCTTGCTTGCCGCCAGAGACAAAATGATGTCGATGTCGTGAATCATCACATCCAGCACCACGCCAATATCGGTTGAGCGAAAAGGATACGGACTAATACGGGTGGCTTCGATAAACTTCGGCGAAATCTCGAAGCCGTTTCATCGCCTGAACAACAGGATTACATCGCTCAGAATGACCAACAGCAGCAACAACACCTCGATTCTTCGCAAGCTCCACAATCTGCCGCGCCTGGCTCACATCAGACGCCAAGGGTTTTTCAATCATCACCGCAATGTTGTTTTCGATAAAAAGCTTTGCCAGTTCATAGTGCGAAGCCGTCGGCGTTGCTATCGTTACCGCCTCAACCTTGCCCAATAAACCAGAGCAGTCGGCAAAGGCAGAGCACCTGTATTTTCTGGCGAGCTTTCTGGCTTTATCGATATCCGTATCAACGACAGCCACTAAATCACTTTGCGGCAGACTATGATAGACCTTCGCGTGTATCGCCCCCATTTTGCCTGCACCAATAACGGCGGTACGTAACCTCGTCCCTCGTTCTTCGTTCGTCTGTCATCTGTCATCCGTCCTCTGCTCTCTGAACAACTCGAGGTATCTGCCAAATCGCTGCTCGCTGCTTTTGATTATCATATCAACCATCGCCCGAACGTTCTCATCAAGTCCATCCTCCTGAGCCAGCAGTTTTGCATTTTCAAGCAGGGAACTGCCGTCAGTGCGATAGAGTTTTTTGTACGCATCAAGTATCTTCTGCTGTTGCTGCTGCGTCAAGCCGGCCCTTTCCATACCCCGCTTATTAACTCCCCTGATTTTCGGCGGATAATGGCCACTGACTATCAGAAACGGCGGAATATCGCGATTGATGCCGGCAAGGCCGGCGGCATAGCACCACTTGCCAATGGTTACAAACTGATGCAACAAAACCACGCCGCTGAGCCAAACACCCGTCTCAATCTTACAATGCCCGCTTATCTGAACGAAGTTGCTCATAACAATCTTGTCTTCAAGCACACAGTCATGAGCGATGTGCGCGCCAACCATAAGAAGATTATCATTGCCAATCCTGGTGGCTTCGCCGGCATGCATACTCGGATGTATTGTAACCTGCTCACGAATAATATTGTTGTTGCCGATTACCAGTTTGCCTATTTCGTCATCCGGTCTCAATGCAAGCACCTGTGGAGTGCCGCCAATTACGCAATTGGGAAAAAGGTGATTATTTTCTCCAATCGTGACATTTTTGCCAACCACAACATTGGGGTCGAGCACAGTACCGGCACCGATTGAGACGGCTGAATCAATAACACAATTAGGCCCAACTGTGACGCCGTCAGCCAACTTAGCGTCGCCGGCAATTACCGCACTTGGATGTATCTGGCGCATTTTTCGTACCCTGCGTTTCAAACAACAAGCAAAGAACCACGGCCTCAAACATTCTCTTCGTCCATAAGCATAAACCTGATTTGGGCTTCGGCCACTACCTGTTGGCCAACCATCGCCTTACAATGACACTGCGCCGTCCTTTTTCTGGTTCTGACGGTCTCGGCAGTAAGGACAAGCTGGTCGCCCGGGACAACGGCCTTTCGCAGTTTGACATCATCCATACTGAAAAGCACAGCGAGTTTACCGGTATGCTCGAGCTTCTGGGCGAATAATAAGCCGGAAAGCTGGGCCATTGCCTCGATAATCAGGACGCCCGGCATAATAGGGGTGCCGGGAAAATGCCCCTGGAAAAACTGCTCATTGAAGGACACGTTTTTTATCCCCTTAATTCGGGTGTCGCCTTCGATTTCCACCACCTTATCAACAAGCAAGAAGGGGTATCTGTGCGGCAGGATTTTCTGAATTCGACGAATATCCAAAATCGCATCTGTGCCAAACTTCTCGATGCGCTGCTGCCGCTGTGCCAACTCATAAAGCTTCCTGACAAGCTGCTGATTGAGGGCATGACCGCTCTTACAGGCGACAATCCTGCCGCTGACAGCTCGACCGACCAGAGCAAGGTCGCCAATCAAATCGACAATCTTGTGGCGGACGCACTCGTTATCAAACCTGAAGGTGTTTTTAATAGGTCCATCGGAGTTAATAACCAGAATATCACGCGGGCTAAGATGCTTTCCAATGCCGCGAGCCTGAAACTGCTTGGCCTCAGCTTCGAGCAAAAACGTTCGAGCCGGCGCCAAATTTTTCTCGAAACTCTCCGGCGTCACGCGGCAGCTAAAAATCTGCCTTCCGATACCCGTATGGCCACCATAATCGAGGTCATAGGTAACAATTAAGCCATCCGTGCCGGACGGCAATGCGTATATTGACTCATCACCTGCGCTGATACTAATCGGCTCGCTGATGATAAACTCCCGGCGCCTGGCATCCTGCTCCACAAGACCGGAACGTTTGAGCACCCTGAAATACTCGGCACTGCTGCAGTCGGCAGCAGGCATCTCCGGCCCGGCGACCTCCACAAGAAGATTATCTATCTCCAGCGCATTAATCGCAGCCAGGCAATGTTCGACCGTTTCTATGCTGACAGAACCTTTCTTTATCGTCGTGCGTCGACTCCGCTCGGCAAGATTAGGGGCAACTGCATCAATACTCACCGGCTCGGCAACATCGGTACGAACAAAGACCACACCGGTATCGGCGGGGCAGGGCCGAAATACCACCTTCGCCTCCTCACCCCCAAACATACCTCTGCCGGATACTTTGGCTTCACTTTTTATCGTCTTTTGAAGCTTCAAGCCCTTCCACCCTCGCACTGAGTTCCTTCAACTGCTCAGACATCTTCGGCAAACGTCTCGTAAGACCAATTATCTTTAACGCTTCTCTGATATCGGTCGCCGGTGAGCCAAATATCTGTTGCTTTGCCGCTATGTCGCGGGTAACGCCGGACTGAGCACCAATTACCGTGCCATCACCTATCTCTATATTATCCACCAGGCCGACCTGGCCAGCCAACACAACGCCGTCACCAATTTTGCAGCTGCCGGATATACCCACCTGTCCCGCTATCAGACAGCATTTGCCGATTATTACGTTATGAGCAATCTGCACAAGGTTATCTATTTTCGTGCCGGCTCCGATTACCGTATTGCCAAACTTCGCCCTGTCAATAGAACAGTTGGCTCCTATCTCGACAAAATCTTCAATCACCACTCCGCCGTTGTGGGGGATGAGTTTATGGGCACCTTCGATAAAATAATAACCGAAACCAACAGAACCAATCGTGGTGTTGGCCTGAATGATGACATTGTTACCTAAACAGCAGTTGTGATAGACACAGACGTTGCTGTCGAGTCGGCAGTTTTTGCCGAGCTTTGAATTTTCGCCTATCCTGCATCCGGAGGCAATTACACTGTCAGCACCAATTTCAACATTATCATCAATCACAACATAAGGACCGACCGAAACGCCTTGGGCGATTTTAACGGCCTGTCCAATCTTCGCAGTCGGGTCAATACCTTCAGCAGCAGCTTTCAATTTAGGCGCAAAAACACTCAAGGCCTCTATCAATGCCGCATTAACATCCCTGACAATCAACTGCGGCCTGGCCAGATTCTCGATGCACCTATCAACAATAACGGCACCAGCACGCGAGGAGTGAAGTTTTGGAATATGCTTTTGGTCTGTAACAAAAGTGATGGTTCCGCCATCAGCCTGGTCGATGGCACCAACAGCGCTAACTTCCGCCGAGCCATCGCCAACTAACTGGGCACCAATACGTTTAGCCAACTGTGCAACAGTCAATACCACCGGATCACCTGACGAACTCTGAGCCTCTCCTTACTGTGCCGCATCCAGCCGAGCTAAAACTTCATCACTGATATCCTCACAGCCGCTGCTGTAAAGCACCTTATGCGTGCTTATAACCGTCATAAGCTCGGTATAATTAGATGTTGGAAACTCAGGCTCATCCCTTTCAAGAACTATATCAATACCCTTTTCCTTCGCTACTTCAGCAACGATTTTCAAAACATCCTTGTAAACCGCTTCGGTCCACTGCTGTTCTTTCAATATCGCCTGCTGCTTATAAAACTCCTGCTGAGCCTGGAGGCTGGCCCGCTGGGTAAGAATCTGTTTTACGCGGGCCAGGTAGTCATCGCTGCCGGCCTTTAATGCCCTCAGCCCTGCCTCTTCAGCTTCGATGCTTTTAGAAAGCTTCTCCAGCTCTGCGTCGTCCCTGGCCTGCTGTGCAACAGCTGCCTGTCTGTATTTCTCGTTCCTTTTGCAATCCCGAAAAACCCTGAGAATACTCACAACGCCAACTTTCACCACAGGTTTTAGGAAGACATAGATTTAGGGTTCCCGAATGCACATATTTTTGCGATTGGGACACCTTTAAGGCCAGCCCAGCTATACTGACCGCAGACGAGCACAGCAACAATAACCACAAGACACACTAAAACTATCGATTTAATCTTCATATTAACTATCCTTCCTCAATACTGATAATTAGTAACTGGTAACTATTTAACCATTTAAACAATTACCATTTAACCAACAGTCAATCAAAACAGCCGACCCACTGAGAAACTGAAGACCTGTGTGTCATCGTCACTGCCTTTCATCAGCGGCACAGCAATCTCAAACCGCATTGGTACAGGTCCAAACCATTGGGGCAGCATTATCTGTATACCCGTGCCCACTGCCGCACGGTAATTGCCGGAGTCGATTGTGCCGCTATCAACGAAGAACAGGGCAGCAAGCTCTTTACCCACCAAAGGGACCGCCAATTCGCTACCTGCCAGAAAAATCCAGTCGCTGCCTATCGGGTCGTTGTTTATACCCGCTCTGGTGCTTACGCCGCGATACTTGAATCCCCTGATGCTTTGGCTTCCGCCGGCATAAAACTTCTCAAAAGGCGGGGCACTACCGACCACCGTCGCTGCATGCAGCCTGGTCGCAAGGACTGTCTTTCGCCCCGCCAGGTCTTCATAGACTGTATTATATTTCCGGTAAGTTCCGCTGACGATGCCGAAAGTGTAGTCGCCAAAGACCTGCTCATAGCCGGTATCGAACTGGGTGCCGGTGGTCGGATTAAACCTGTCGTCGGTAAGGTCCCTTGCTATACTGAGCCTAACACCAGCTATCCTGTTATTGCCTTCAACATCCCTGATTTCCTTCGGCGCATCGCTGTCAACATTCTTAATATCAACATTCTCTGCCCTGAAAGCTGATGCCCCTGCTCCAGTGGTCCTTGTAGCGTTTTTCAAATCCAACAATACCGCGGAGCCTCTGCTCATCGTAACACTCTCTTTGCCCACGTAAAACTTTCGCCTGTTACGTCAAGCGTTATGGGCTTATCCCTGAAATAAGGCTCGGTGAAATTAATCGAATACCTGCTCAGCTCCGTACCCGGCTCAAGAGCGACTCGCAGACTCTGTCCCGCCCCTTTGAACGCCTTGCCTGTTATGAATTCGCCGAAGTTCTCCGGCCAATCCTTGATGTCGAAGTTCCTCTGTTCGAAAATAAATTGTCCAATAACTCCGCTGTCGCTGGACACGCCGGCACCGAGCATCACCATACCGGTCTGGCCCTCTTTTATACTGACCTGCGCATCCTTCTGGCCGGCGACCTGGCCCGCAGGCGTGATAGTTGCCTTTTCTGCCACTGTCATCCTTTGTACATACTTTTCCAGCTCACCGCTGCCGTCGCCGCGGGCTATATCAGCGTTATACCACCGGCCGGGCTGGAAGTCATACTCATCCAGCACCCGCCGAATAACCCTGTCCTGAGTTTCTTCGTTGCCGCTTATGTCAACCCGCCCGATTCGAAAACGTTCACCCTCCGTTATTGCAAAGTTGATGTTGACTCTGTCTTTCGAGATAAAGCCTCGGCTGTGCTCAACCTTCGCGTCAATAAAACCGTTCTCACGATAAAGCTTAAGCAGCCTTTCAGTTGCAGCGTTAACCTTTCGCTCGTTATAGACCCGGCCCTGCTCCAATTTCAACTCCGCCTGTAATCGGTTCGCATCAAAATACTCATTGCCGGTAATCGTAATTTTCTCGATGCTATAAGCTGAGCCTTCATCGATGACGAAATTAAGGCGGACTTTGGTTTTATCCTCGTTGAATGCCTTCCTGACCGTTACGCTGCTATCGAGAAAACCCCTTTCGTAATAGACATTTTGCAGCCTTGTTATGTCCGCCGCCAGTTCTTCTTCAACATAATATCCCGGCATAACAACGAATCTGTTTTTCGCTGTCTTTACAGCCTTTTTAAGAATCTTGGTCTTTACGGCGTTGTTGCCGGTGAAGCTGACCGCATCAACCCTGACCCTCGGCCCTTCCTCAATCTTATAGATTAATTTGCCGACCTTTAATTGCTCGGTGTCCAGCTTTACTGCTGCGAAGGGGTAGCCCTGCTTTTGATAAAGTTCGACGATTGCTTTTCGGCCCGACTCCGCCAGCACCGGGTCGAGATAGTCGCCGACCTTAAGGTCCAGCTTCTTCTCCAGCTTAGAAGCTGGCAGTTGTTTGTTGCCTACGAAGACAATCGAACGGACGATGTTCCTCTCGACAACAACAAAGACAAGCTTGATTTTTCCATCGACAACCGCTGTATTATAATAGCTGTACTCGACGCCGGGCAATTCAGCTATTCGCTTGGCATCAGCCGCTGCTGTCTGGGCATCGAACAGCTCACCCACTCTGCTGCGGACTTTGGACAAAACCAGCGTACTGGCAATACTGCGGACCCCGGCAACCTCGATGCTGCCTATCGGTAATTCCGGCTCACCTCGCTCCGCCGAAGCGATACGCGAAGGCTCATTGGTATCGGAAGAAACCGCAGAGGCCTCCGCCGAAGATACGCGAATCCCCGGCCAGTAATAAACAGCAAACAGCAAAAAGAAGAAACAGAAGACAGAAGACAGAAGACAGAGGACAGAAAAACCTGCCCCGCCGGCAGGCGGGTCTGACTTCTGACATCCGGCTTCTCCTTAAGTCCTTCATCGGTCAATAAGCAACCAGTCAATCCCTCGACTTCGCCCGGGATGGTGAGCGAAGCCGAACCATTAAAACGGAGGCTCCTGCGACCCCTGATAACCTGAACTGCCGACAACCTGGTCTGCCGGCACTCTGGCACCCGGCTCCGCCGCAACCGAGGCATTTTCAAACCGCATAAATTTTCTCCCTGAATATCAGTTTCACATCTTCCGGTCGGACCGTTACGCTGCTTGGCAACTATTAAGTCAGCGGTATTATCCTCCTTTGACTATCTTCACTGCTATAAATCGTACTGTCTTCCTTATCACTTAGCTCACGCCTCTCAGACGATGATAATAATCTTCGCGGTGCAGCAGCATAACGACGTCGGCATCCTGCTCGATACTGCCGCTCTCCCGCAGGTCGCTCATTCTCGGCCGATGACCTTCCCTGCCCTCCGGCGCACGATTCAACTGGCTCAAAACCACAACAGGAATGTTCAACTCCCTTGCCAAGCGCCTTCAGTATCTCGAAATTATTGTCATTTCCTGCTGACGCGACTCAACCCTGCCTGAGATATGCATCAACTGCAGATAATCAACAATAATACACCGCACATTGTGAAGGCTTTTAAGCCGTCTGGCCTTGGCACGAAGCTCGAGCGGCGTCAGCAGCGATGTATCATCAACATAAATCGGTGCTTCATATAACTCCCCACAGGCCGTCCTGAGTCTCTCGTAATCCTCCGTCCCGAGTATCCCCTTCCTCACTAACTGGGCGTCTATCTGACTGTGACTACACAGAAATCTCTCGGCCAGTTGCTGTTTGCTCGTCTCTAAAGAAAATATCCGCAACCGGCGCCTTTTCCTCAAGCCCCATGATGCTCGGCAATATTCAGGGCCAAGCTGTGTCTTTCCCATACTCGGTCTGCCCGCAAGGATTATCATCTCCCCATTCTGCAAACCACACGTTAAATCATCAAGCTCGATCATACCCTGTCGGCAGACCCGTAACAAAGTGGCGGTCCCTTCTTCTATAAGCTCGTAAGGGCCTGAGTAACCAAGTCTTTGCAACTTATCCGCTGAGCCTCTTACCTTTTTATCGGTAATGGCAAAAATTTTGCGCTCCGCCTCATCAAGTTTCTGGCCTGGTCTCGCCATCCCCGCTGTACGCATCTTCCAAAATCTCGCTGGCAACGGCGATGACCTCACGAAGCAGCATCTTATCTTTGACGATTCCCAGATAATGCATCACATTTGCAGCCGAGGGCACAGACTCCATAATCCTCGCAAGATACTCCACTCCACCGACCTTTTCGAGCTGACCCCGCTTCTGGAGCTCATCGCGAAGCAAAACGCCGTCAACAGCCGCACCGTTAGCGAGCCGCATAGAGTTTTCGTAGAGCCCGACCAGCGCATCAAATATCATCTGGTGCTCCGGCCGGTAAAATGCATCGCTGCTCACCTGCTCCACCACTTCGCCGATGCACTGCGGGTCAATTATCATAGACCCCAGAACCGCCGCCTCGGCCGCCAACGACTCCGGCATAACCCGATTAACATTCTGCTGATTCATCCTTCAACTCCTTCCATCCCTCGATTCCGGATACTCGCGACTCGATACCCGAACGAACATTGAGTATCGAACATCAGCTATTTGTCCGGCGACGGTTCTCCAGCATCAGAAGAACCCGGGCTTTCACTATCCTGCTGCGGAACGACAACAACATTAACAGCGGCAACTAAATCCTGTGCGAACTTAACTTGGACCGTTGTGGTTCCCACTTGTTTTATGTGTTCCGAAAGCTGCACCATCTCGTCAGTAACCTCAAAGCCCTGTTCTCGCAGGTTGGCTGCTATCTGACGGCTGCTGACCGAGCCGAACAGATGTCCCGCCTCATTTGCGTTGGCGGCAATAACAACCTCAGCCTTGTTCACCGCGGCAGCCGTTTCTTCAAACCTTTGGCGCTGCTGACCGCGGGCCTCGGTACGCCTGGCCTTTTCCTGTGCCAGCGATTTTACTGCGTCTGGAGTCGGTATAACAGCAAGGCCCTGCGGCAGCAGGTAATTTCGAGCGAAGCCGCTGCTGACCTCGATGATATCGCCGAACCACCCCAGCACAACCGGTGCTGAACCACCCTTTGACACATCGCCTGTCTTCGTGACATCCGCTACGAGTAAAACCTTCATACTCTCATCTCCCACAACCGTGGTAACTGGTGCCCCGCACCAATTGTACCAATCAATACCGTTATCCTCTACACGAGCAACGTCTTCCGCTAATGTCCAATTGGTGCGGGGTAACCAATTAATTACCACTCACGCACTAAACGGCAGAAGCGCCATATATCTGGCTCTTTTAATTGCTCGTTTGACCTTTCTTTGACAACCTGCGCAATTGCCGCTGCGTTTACGCGAGTATATCTTTCCGCGATTGGTTAAAAGCCTCTGCAGTGTATCTATATCCTTATAATCGACGTACTTTATACCAGCTCTGCAAAAGCGGCACTGGGTTTGTTCACGAACACCTGCAACAGTCGGCCTCCTTCTCTGGTTGCGTCCTGCCGCGGTGCCAACCTGTCGGGAAGTTCGATTCCTGGTTACTCTGTTCTGCTCCATACTTTCCTCTGCTTTGGTAACTGGTGAATGGTAACCGCCCCTCAGGGGCAATTACCGGTTGCCACTCACGCGCTAAAATGGAATATCATCAGCCTCCGGCATCTGTTGCTTATCGTCTGTCTGCGGCCGCTGGTCATCTGCCGTCTGCCCTGCATCGCCTGTCGCCGCCGCTGGCCCGGCGGGGGGGCTGCCCAGAAACTGAAAGTTCTCCACGGTAACGCGGTGTTTGCTCCGCTTCGTGCCGTCCTGGGCCGTCCAGCTATCGAAAGTCAGCCTGCCTTCAACAAATACTGCTCTTCCCTTGTTGAGGTACTTATTTATAGTCTCCGCCGGCTTGCCAAAGGCGCGGCAGTCCACAAAGCAGACCTCCTCTTTCATCTGGCCGTCCTTGCCCGTCCACTTGCGGTTTATTGCCAATCCGAAATCAACGACCGCCGTCTGGCTCGGCAGATAAGACAACTGCGGGTCGCGCGTCAGATTGCCCATCAGTAATACTTTATTGAAATTAGCCATATTAAATTTCCCTTACAACACCGTGACTCGGCCTTTGTGACTCGAGGCACGAGCGACGCTTTTTTCCACCGTCCTCCACTTTAAGTTTTCTGCTCGGTACTGCCGCTTATGTTATTTCACTGCTTTCGTCCGCGCCGCTGTGACAGATTGAGATTCACCCGCCTTCGCGTCGCCCCCTTCAGCGGGCGAAGGAAGGTTGGCTTTTACTTCATCGGGTTTCTTTGGTCCCCGGGATGTAATGCCCCTTTCAATATCTTCCTTCTTGTCCGAAACATCGTCGGGAACCGGACGTCCGGCAACATCACCGGAGGTTTCTCTGCCGGAAGCGGCTAAAATCAAGACTCGCAAAATCTTCTCCGAGAGCTGGGCATCTCGTTCAATCTGCCGAATCTTTTGCCCATCGGCGTGAAAATAGCAAAGGATATACGTTCCTCTGTCCCTGCCGGCGATTTCGTAGGTGAGCTTCCTCTCATCCCACCTTTTCATCGAGACAATCTCGGCGCCGGCCTTTTCCAGTATATTCTTCGCAGCCAAACTTGTGCTGTCCCAATCCGCCTGGGCAGCCGAATCAACAAGAAACATCGCCTCGTACAATCTTTTGACAGTCGTTTCCAAGCAAATCTACCTCCAATCACGACTAAACCTGTTAGAAGCCACCTCAATACCGTACTGGACCCAGCAAATCACAGCCTCGGCAGCCTTATCAATCATCTCCTGCAGCAAAGGCCTTTCATCATCGGCTGGTCTTGCGAGAACATAATCGACTGAACTCGAGGATTTATCCAAACCAATGCCTACTCTGAGACGATTGAAGTTTTCGGTGCCGAGTTTTTCGATAACGTCAGCCAAACCATTATGTCCGCCGGCAGAGCCTTTTTTTCTGAGCCGAATCACACCAAGCGCCAGTGCTATATCATCACAAACCAGCAGTAAATCACCTGTGCCGAGCTTATAAAAAGCCATTGCCTCTGCGACAGCAGGGCCGCTGTTGTTCATAAACTGCCACGGCTTGAGCAACATTAACTTTTTACCGGCTGACCGGCCCCATCCGAAACGGGCCTTAAACTTCCTTTTGCTGACAACTATCTTTAGCTTTTCGGCCAGCAAATCTATGACACGAAACCCGACATTATGTCGGGTATCAGCATATTCTCTGCCCGGATTGCCAAGGCCAACAACCATTTTAATCTCAGGGGTCACCTGCGCAAAAAACCTTAAATAAAATCCAGTCGTACATCCGGTATCGAATATACTTTTTCATCGAGGCTGTTCCGGTCCTTTTGCCTTCGGCTTTTCCTTTGCCTCTTCTGCCTCCTCTGCTTCTTCTACTTCTTCTGCTTTCTTAACCTCGCTGATGACCTCCGGCGCCGCCGGTGCCTCAGCTTCAAGTTCCTCGGTGGTCTTGACGGCAACAATCACGCTGCAGGTAACAAGTACGGTTGACGGCTCGCTTATCAGCTTTACACCCGGCGGAAGCTCAACATCGCTGGCATGAATTGTATCGCCAATCTCAACATCCTTCACCGAAACAATTATTGATTCCGGAACATCCGTAGCTTTGCACTCAACTTCCAGACGGTCTGCGTGTCCCTCAATGACACCGCCTTCGTGCGTGCCTTTGGCTGTGCCTTTAAGCTCGATGGGAACCATTACCTTAATCGTCTCAGCCACGTCGACCCGCACCAGGTCAGCGTGAATAATCTTTTTGCCCAGGTAATCATACTGAAGGTCTTTGACAAACACCGTCTCTTTCTTTTCGCCGGTCTGTACCTCCATAAGCCGATGCCCATGATGCAGGCCCTCGACAAAATCGTGTGCATCCAAAGCAACCGCCAGCGGTTCTTCCTTATGGCCGTAGATAACCGCCGGTATGCCTCCAAGTTTGCGCAGCTTTGCCGCAGACTTCCTGCCGACCCCTTCCCGAATCTGTGCCTTCACACGCAACAGTTTTCCCATAATTGCCTCATATCAACGCCGATAAGTCGGGTCTTAAAATCCCTTCCTTTGTCAGATAATCAAAAATGACTGAACAGCTTGCTAATCGATTCGTCTTTATGGATTCTTTTTATCGCCTCGCCCAGCATAGCCGAGACGCTCAACACCTTGATATTGCGGTGCGCTTTGGCCTGTTTATCCAGCGGTATGGTGTCGGTAACCACCACTTCGTCAATCGGGGCGTGACTTAGCTTTTCCAGCGCACTATCCACAAAAACTCCATGCGTCGCACCGACGTACACCTTTTTGGCTCCGCGCTGCCTAACAAGCCTGGCGGCATCACAGACGGTGGCCGCCGTGGCAATAATATCGTCACACATCAAAACGTTTCTGCCCTTAACCTCGCCGATAATTTCCTGGGCCTTCACCTCGCCGCCGCTCAATCGTCTCTTGTGAACTATCGCCAATTCTCCGCCGAGATGCGCGGCATACTTGGCTGCAATTTTAATGTTGCCTACATCTGGCGAAACCACCACCAAATCGCTGATTTTTTTATGACGGAAATACCTGCTCAACACCAGCTCGCCCGTCAAATGGTCAACCGGTATATCAAAAAATCCCTGAAGCTGCGGGGCATGCAGGTCTATCGTCAGCACCCTGTCGGCGCCGGCGGTGGTGATAAGATTGGCCACCAGCTTGGCGGTAATGGGGACTCGGCCCTCATCTTTTCTATCCTGCCGGGCGTACCCGAAATAAGGAATGACCGCAGTAATACGCCTGGCACTTGCCCGCCGCAGACAATCCAAATATATTAAAAGCTCCATCAAATGCACATCAACCGGCCTGCACGTCGACTGCACAACAAAGCAGTCTCTGCCGCGCACGTCATCTTCGACCCTGACGACCTTTTCACCATCAGGGAACGCCTCAATCTCCGCGTTGCCCGGCGGCATCTTCAGATATTTACAAACCGCTGCCGTCAACGCCGGGTTACTGCTGCCGGAAAATACCCTCAAAGTATCGTTCAAAGGCATTGTTCTTCCGCCTTTACTTTAACCTGCCGTTTTACGTTTTCGAGCCTATCCTGCATAATCCTGCTTATCTGGCGAAGCTGCTCCATCGTGTTGGCACTAATTGCCTCTTCGGGCCGCAGCGCCGCAACCGCAGCGACCTTGCGGCCGGCTGTAATAATAATCGAAATTGCGTCCGTTAGATAGTATTCTTTTTTGACATTATCAGGCCTGACCTTCGCCACAGCCTCGAAAAGAATCCTGTTATCGAACACATAATAGCTCGGATTGACCTCCTTAATCTGGCGCTGCTCACTCGTGCAGTCGTTATGCTCCACAATCGCCGCGATGTTGCCATCTGCATCTCTGCAAACGCGCCCATAACCGGTGGGGTCATCCAAGATTGCCGTCGCCAATGTTGCCGCTGCATTCTCGGCCTCGTGCTTTTCTATGATTGCTCGCAGCGTATCCGCCCGAATCAAAGGCCCGTCACCGCAGAGAACCAGCGTCTGGCCGTCAAAACCATTGAGATGCTCTTTACAGCACAAAACCGCGTGGGCTGTTCCTTTCTGCTGGTTCTGCCGGACCCACACTATATCATCAGCGGACTTGAACTTCTCCCTTACCTGCTCAGCGCCAAAGCCAACCACGACATACATTTTTCCAACACCCACGCCGCGGCAGGCGTCCAACACATAGGCGAGCATAGGTCGGCCGCACACCTCAAGCAACACCTTGGGCGTATCCGTCTTCATCCTGCTGCTTACACCGGCCGCAAGAATTATCGCAACTCTATCCGACATTCTTCTTCAATAATTTTTAGCTTTAATCTTTAAGTTTTCAGTTTTTTAACTACCCGGCCAGGACTCGAACCTGGAATGGGAGGACCAAAACCTCCTGTGTTACCGATTACACCACCGGGTAAAAAAAACCCAAAGCGCGAAGCTCAAAACTCGAAGCTTAAGAATACCCTTATTTATCAGTTTGTCACGGAGGCCATTCTGCGTCGGCCTGACCTGGCTCTGTCGGAGGCTTGAGTCAGCCACGCCGTGATTCTGCTGACCCCAATAAAAAACTAATAACTTAAAACTAAAAACTCAAAACTATGGAATTCATCAGTTTTACATTTTTAGTTTTACGCTCTCAGTTTCCCTTTCGGCCCCGTGCGACAGAGCATTTTCCGGTTGCCGGAGTATAGCCGATTCGCTCCACTCTATCAACCCTTTTCTATAAAAAATAAATCCGCCGGAGGTGGATAAAATTTGGGATGGCTACGAAAATAATAGATTTGCCGGAGCGTAGTGCCCCCCTGCAGGCGCCTATTTAGCTGTCCTCCTCAACAGCCACATAGCCTTTCTGGCCTTCGCTTATGTAGGCGGGCTGGGACGAACTTTTGTCCGCCTCCGCGGTTTGTTGCTCCGCCTCCTGCATCTGGTCGCGGATTCGCTCATACTCCTCGGCTGTCATCACCACCTCGCGTGCCTGGCTGCCTTTGTACTCGCCTAAGACGCCCATCGCCGCCATCATCTCTATCATTCGCGAGGCCCGAGCGTAGCCGACACTTAATCTGCGCTGCAGCAATGAGACACTGCCTCGCTTTGTCTCCAGAACTATCCGGACCGCATCATCAAACAACTCATCCTCGACCATATCAGAGGTATCCACCTGATTTAGCTCAGTCAGTTCGGGATGGAACTGCGGTTCGGCGATTTCCTTGAGGTGCTTGACGATACGCCGAACTTCCGACTCATCAACAAATGTCCCCTGCGCGGATGAGGTCGCTTGTGCCGGGCTTTAGAAACAGCATATCGCCTTCACCCAACAGGGTCTCTGCACCGTTCTGGTCGAGGATAATGCGGCTGTCCATCTTCGCCGCGACGCGAAAACCTATTCTGGTCGGCATATTGGACTTTATCAAGCCGGTAACAACGGTCGCCTGCGGCCGCTGCGTCGCCAGGACGATGTGGATGCCGACCGCCCGGCTCTTTTGCGCAAGCCGAACAATGTAGGCCTCTATCTCCTTGGGCGCCGTCATCATCAAATCAGCCAGCTCGTCAATCACTATGACAATGTAAGGCAGCTTCTTGGGAATCTTTGCCTCTTCTTCTGTGCTGCTGGGGTCGAATCGGTTGATAATTTCCTCGACGCCGAGACTGTTATACTCAGCGATGTTTTTGACCCGCGCCTCCGCCAGCAGCGCATAGCGTTCATCCATCTTGACCGTAGCCCATTCAAGTATCTGAACGGCACGTGGGGTCTCGGTAACTATCGGACACATAAGATGAGGAATAGTATTAAACAGCGTCATCTCAACCATCTTCGGGTCGATGAGAATCAGCTTTACCTCGTCCGGCTTCTTCGTAAGCAATATGCCGGTTATAATACTGCTGATGCAGACGCTCTTTCCTGAGCCGGTGGTGCCGGCGATAAGCAGATGCGGCATCGACGCCAAATCCGAGACAAGCGCTTCGCCTGAAGAATCCTTGCCCAGAAACAGCGGTATCTGCATTTTGCCTGGCCTGTCAGCGGCCAACTGCATCATATCCCTCATCCGCACCTTTTCCTTTTCGCTGTTGGGAACCTCGATGCCGATTGTGTGCTTTCCCGGCATCGGAGCCACAACACGGACCGCACCGGCACCAAGCGCCCGCGCCATATCATTGGCAAGCGCAGCGATTTGGCTTACCTTAACGCCCGCCCCCAATTCCAGCTCAAACATTGTAACCACAGGGCCGGTCTCAGCGGTAACCACCTGAGCATTAACACTGAACTCACCCAACAACTTTTCCAGTGCCGCGGCTTTAGCCTTAACGACCTTGCCCTGCACTGCGGCAAAGCTGTACTCAGGCTCTGCCAACAAATCCAAAGGCGGCAGCGTGTAATCATCATAGCCGGCCGGCACACAAGGTCTGACGGGCTTATTTGCCTGGGCTGTTTTTAAGTCTGACCGGCGAGGTTCACTCGCCTCTTCCACCGCTGTTACGCTCGCAGCAACCCGCTGGGGCTTGATGACGCCGCCGAAAGCCGGAGGCTCAGGGCGGCGCTGTAACCGCCTTTGTCTGACGCTCAACTTTCGCCATATCTCACTGAGGACTTCCGACCTGTGTTTCGCCGCCAGCCATGCCGGGCCCGCTGCGTCAGCCGTTTTTCCAACAACAAACCCCAGCCACCCAAACACCATCAGCATCAGGCTGTCCGCCAACAGAATAGTTCCGACAATCCACGTTGCGGCGACCAGGATAACTGTTCCAAGCGTTGCAAAATGACTTCGCAGAAACTCAGCCGTCCCGACGCCAAGCAACCCGCCTGACCCTACGGGAAAACAATAGACTCGATAAGGCCAAAGATAATAAAAACTGCTCGAAGCAGCGACAGTCAACAGCATCAGACCAACCGAACGCAAGAGCGGCTGACTCACCGAACGTCCAACTACCTGAGACACCAAAAAGCAAATCGCCGAAATCAGTATCACAAAAATGCCGGGGCCAACGTAATACATCAAATAATAAGCGCAAAAGGCACCAACAACCCCGCACCAGTTGGCTGCCGGTGAGTTGTGAGGATAGACATATCTGCTCGGCCAATCACCAATATCAAAACTAATACAACTACAAAAAAGCAATAACAGCACCGCGATGCCGAGGCACACAGCCGCCAGCTTGTAAGATTTTCCCTCTTTCACATTCCAAACCCTAATGAAGTCCGATAAAAATTTACTTTAACGAACATCCCGCATCTGTGCCAAGATGAAGGCTTTAACCTATATCGGCAGCCGCTCCAGCTTTACTACAAAATTACCAAAGCCTTATTTCCCAGCAGTGCGACGTTCTAAATTCCTAAAAAACCTGTCTTGCCACACCCAAGATTTTTTGAAAAATATTAACTTTAGGCTTGACAAAAGTAAGCAAATGTTTAATATTATCAAAATCAAGCTGCACTTTGTGATGGAATCACAATGAATAAGAATCCCAAAAAAATTATGTTATTTATTGGCCTGACCTTCTTGGCTAACTGGCTTATGGCAGCTTTGTTCTTTGCCCTTGGAGGCAGGTGGGGCAGTCCTGCTTCGCTCGCATTAGCCGCCGCCTATATGTTCGTCCCAATGGTTATGGCCATCGTTGTCCAAAAGTTTATCTACAAGGAACCTTTAATGCAGCCACTGGGAATCTCGTTCAAGCTGAACCGATGGTTCCTGGTTGCGTGGCTGCTGCCGCCGGTTATCGCTTTTGCTTGCCTCGGCGTAAGTTTGCTTTTGCCCGGCACCGAATACTCACCATCAATGGAAGGGCTGCTCGAGAGGTTTAAATCTCTGCTTACCACGGAACAACTACAGCAGATGGCAAACCACACTAATATCTTACCTATCCCTCCTATTTGGGCCGGCCTGCTGCTCGGACTTGTCGCAGGAATTACCATAAACGCGGTAGCCGGCTTCGGAGAAGAACTGGGATGGAGAGGATTTCTCCAGAGAGAATTTGCCTACATGGGTTTCTGGAAGTCGTCGGCAATCATCGGCGTTATCTGGGGCATTTGGCATATGCCGCTGATTCTCCAGGGACACAATTATCCTCAACACCGTGTGATTGGAGTGGTGATGATGACGCTTTTGACTTTGCTACTGGCGCCAATCCTCAGCTACATCCGACTGAAAGCGAAGTCTGTCATCGCCGCCGCCATCTTCCACGGTACATTCAATGCAACCTACGGACTATCCATAGTCCTCGTTAAAGGTGGCTACTGAACTGACCGTTGGTGTCACCGGATTAGCCGGATTCCTCGTCCTCGCCTCCATAAACATCGGTTTGCTGCTATATGACCGCTTATTAACCAAAGAACCTGTTATGACGAGATGAATTTATGAAGGTATTACCCACAAGGTGCCCGGCGTGTAATGAACAACTAAGGTAAAAAGTCTTACCTGCCAACAGTGCAATACTGAAATCCAGGGCCAATATGAGCTGCCTGCGACTGGCGAAACTCTCACCTGATAACCAGGCGTTTGTGGTGGAATTTATCAAGGCAAGCGGCTCACTAAAAGAAATGGCGAACGCTACTCAAGCTGAGTTACCCGACGGTTCGCAACCGTCTTGACGAAATTATCGAACACATCAAAACTGCTGAGACCCTTCAGCAAAATAATAAGGAGAAAACCAAATAAAACAACTCGGACCGGAATCAAAAAACCAAGTATTGGTTTGCCTTTGCCAGCCTGACTCCAAACTTTCCAACATCTTCGATGCCTCTTAACCGGCCCTGCCTTCGCTGCTGTAGAACCCGGTCCACCGTTACCGGCCCGAGGCCGGGCACCTTTAGAAGCTCAAACTTCGATGCTGTGTTCACATCCACAGGAAACCTCTCAGGATGCCTCTTCGCCCAGGCTTCTTTTGGGTCGCACGCCAAAGACAGATTGCCGCTACGGTCGAAAACAATGTCCGATTCGGTGAAACCATATTTGCGAAGCAGAAAATCGACCTGATACAACCGATGCTCGCGCGCAAACACATCGGTCGGCCTGTCCAGCGTTAATTTCTCCGCCGGCAGAGATTCGTCTCCCAGTCCTTTTTGATAAGCGCTGAAATAAATCCTCTGCAGCCCCAATCGTTTATACAGCCCCCACATATATTTTACAATTTCGGCATCGGCCTCTCCGGCGGCTCCGATGATAAACTGCGTTGTCTGCTTAACAGATGAGTATTCCGAGCCGCGAGCGGTCAGCCTGCTTATCAACTTGATAGGCTCAATGATGTCGGCGATATATTTTTTCTTGTCCGATAGTTTCGCCAGATTCGCCTCGCCCGGCGTCTCGATATTCAGCGAAACCGCGCTGGCTAACGACAGCGACTCCTCAATTGCAGCTGCGCTGGCTCCCGGAATAATCTTCAGGTGAATATACCCGCGGTATCCATATTTTTTTCGCAGCAGTCCAGCTGTAGTGTTAAGTCTATCCATTGTTGCATCCGCTGAACCTAATACCCCTGAACTCAAAAAAAGGCCGAAGACCTTTCCGTGATTGAAATAATCGAGAAACACCCTCGCAGTCTCTTGCGGGCTTAGGCTGCACCTTTGTATATCCATCTTTTCTCTGAGAGGGCAATACTTGCAGTCGCCCGTGCAGACATTTGAAATCAGCGTCTTAAAAAGAACGCTTTTGCCGCCGTTCGGAAGTGTTACCGGATATATCCATTTGCCGTCGCCTCCCCGTCTTCGATGCTCATCCCTACTTGTGCCGCACGCACAGGCCAGGTCATACTGCGCATCGGCACTGAGTATCTCGAGTTTGCGCTCGGTATCAGGTTTGGAAACAACGCTCACCATGGAACGCCTTCCTTTCACGATTCGTGGATGCCAGTCCCTTTTAATACCTAATGTGCCTACGCCTTCACTATAAGATAAAACGAGTAAATCATCAAAGCCACGCACACCCATGTCGCTACGAATCCGACAACGGAAACACGGGAGGGGACCAGCATTTCAAAACTGGTGCCCGGGAAGATGCTCCTCTTCGGCGGCGCGGGCGTCTCAGCCGGCAACGTGCACGGTACAACCACCTTCTCGCCCAGCCTGACAGGTGTCCGCACCAGCGAATAAAAGTTGTCGAGCTTTTCTTTAGCAACCGGTGAAGTTGCCCAACTTACAACGACGCCAACTGCCAGTCCTGCAGCCAGGTAAAAAACCATTTGCCAGGGCAAATATACTTCAGCCACCCCATTGTTGACGAATATAAATCGCAGCTGCTCCGCCATCGGAAGCTGCCCCAGCCAGCGGATGAAAAACTGCAGTGTTGTCAACCACCACACCCCGAACGCCGTCAGTGTCGAGGCCCAGGCGCTGGCTGCGGTCGTGCGCTCCAGAAAAGCCCCATCCAGAATGCAATCCCCATCATAGAGGAAATCTTCCAGAACACCTCAAGGCCTTTGACGACGCTTGGCAGCCAATATGCAAAAACTGCGCCGCTGGCAATCACTGCAGCAGATGCGATACGAGCGATAAAAAGATAATGCCGCTGGCTTTTACTCGGCAATACGCGTTTATAGATGTTTTCCGTGAACAATCCAGCGGCAGCAACCATAAATGAGTCGCAGGAACCCATCGCTGCGGTCAAAAGCGATGCCAGAAACAGACCCAATACGCCATAAGACACCCTGGGCAGGAACTTTGCTGCCACCAGCCCGAAGATATGGTCGGGATTGATGTCGTGTCCACTAAAATACACAACCGCCGCCAGGCCCGTCAAACACCATGCTATTGTGCAGATTCTCTTGACGAAATTTCCGCACACCATACCGACCCTGCCCTCCATCTCGGTCTTGCCCGCAGAAGTATTGCCCATAATGTGAGGCTGCGTAACAATTCCTATCAGACTGGTGATGGCAATCATCGCGATATAGAAAAAGCCTATCTCTTTCGGAGCTACCAGCGACAGCATTGCGGGGTCCTTTATCGCAGCACGTATGCCATCCATTCCGCCGACAGCGTTCAAAATAAACGGCAGCAGCATAAATGAGAACACGATTGTTAGCGAGCCCTGAATGAAGTCAACCAGAATCACCGCCGCCAGTCCGCCAGACATACCATAAATGACTATGACCACCGTCATCAGTGCAATAGCAACATTGGCAGGGATGTTGCCCGCAGTACTTGCGTGAATCACAGCACTTGAGCCTTTGAGCATGACGCCGGTATTAACAATGAGATTGAGCATACCGACGACAGCAAACAGTACGCTGACGCTGGGACTGAACCTTGCCTCAAATACATCGGCGGTAGTAATAGCCCTGAACCTACGCATGACAGCGGCGATTAACCAGTAGAAGGGGGTAGGGAACAGCCAGCACCACTGGTACCATATACCAGATATGCCATTCGTATAGGTTTTAGAAGCGACGCCAACCGCCTGGTCAGCATGCGTGCCGCTGCCAAAGTTATGCATGAGCATCAGCAGCCAGTTAGCCTTTCTGGGCATAAAGAAATCAGCAAGGCTCTTAATGCCTTTGGCCGTCTTGAATCCGATAGCTGTGATGACTACAAAATACAAAAGCAGCACAAGTAAGTCGACTGGGTGCAGTCCGAACATAGCGAAACTCCAGAATAAAAAACCCCGCAGCGCATCCGTTCGCCACAGGGCTATAAGACTCAGGTTCAGTATTTATGGATTTTTCTGCTTATCAGCCTGCTCAACAACTTTGTCGAGCTTTTTAGTATCAGCGACGGTCTTTCGAGGAATGATGACAGGTACACCGAGTCTGCCGAGCTCACGCGCGACCTCCGGCTGAAGAGGGTCAAGCTGAAAACTTCGACTCAGATACGCTTGAGCCTGCCCCTTGTCGTCCTTACTGAGATAGTAGTAGCCTATTTGCCTGTTAATCTTCGCCGAATTCGGCGCCAATTGAATCGCCCTATTGTAGCAACCCAGGGCATACTCATCCAACCCCTGCTCCTGAAATGCCAGTCCGAGCTTGAGCGACTCAGTAGCGGAATTGGCGGCCTGAGTCGTATAGATATCTGCATAAATCTGAGATTTGGCTGAGTCGCCGCCCTCGGTTAAGACCTTTACCAGCGCCGCCTGGGCTTTTCGATGAACCGGCTCAAAACTCAGGGTCACGTTGTACTCGTGCTCAGCCTGAGACCATAGCCTGTCAACCTGATACAGTTGCCCCAATTCGAAATGCGCCTGCGGGTTCTCAAACTTGCGGTCGATTTCCTTCAGCAGCTTGGCTTTTTTCTCCTCTGCGGGTGTTCTGGCGACTTCCCCTTTGATTTGCCCGGCCTTGTTGCCGGATTCACAACCCCCAAGCAACAATGCAAAAAACAAAAGCGACCCCACAACAATAACAGGCCGCAATTCCAAACATCTCATCGCTTCAATAACTTTCTGCCTATGCGACATCTCTCACCTCCGTCGGTACACTTACAACAACTCTTTCGGTGAGCACTGTTGGTAATCGCCTGCGCGTCTCAGCAAAGACATATATCAAGCGAGGTCATTTTGACAGTCTGCCGTTACTCCTGCAAGCAAAATTTTGAATTTTTTGTAATAAAATGTAACGGAGTCTCGGGCCTCGTACTAACAGTGCCGCGGCCACATAACGAAAACAATCTCCACGGCGCTAAACGTCAAGATTTTGCACTTCCAGAGCGTGGTCTTGGATGAAGTTCCGCCGCTCCTGAACGTCATCGCCCATCAGGATACTAAACAACCTGTCAGCCTCGCCGGCATCGTCCACCACCACCCTCAGCAGCACCCGAGTCTGCGGGTTCATTGTTGTCTGCCACAATTGCTCAGCGTTCATCTCGCCGAGTCCCTTAAATCGCTTTATCTCAATACCCTTGCCCCCTATCTGTCGAACTGCTGAGCAAATCTCACTCAGCGAAGCTACCTGGTACTGGTCATCGCCGCTGATGAGGGTGAATTTGGTCGGCAGAGACTCGCCTGAAACAGTCTTGTCGTGGCTTAGCAGAAAATCCCGCAAGTCAAGTCCGAACCGCTGTTTGAGCTCAGCGGTTATCTGATTGATGCGCTGTACCTCGTGGAGTTCCTCAGCTTCGACAAGCCGTTCTTCGCTATCCGGGGCAGGAGGGAATTTGGCAAGCTCCTCAAGTCGTTTTTCATACTCAGCCCTGGTATAATAAAGCTCCTGCTGATTTTGGACACAAACACGATACAGAGGCAGGGCGGTTTTGTTGGGGTCATAATAAGACCTTACAAAGTCCTCGAATTTGATGCCTCTTCTTCTGAGTACAAGTACGATTCGCTCGACGTCGGCCAGCAACTTAACAAGAGCAGCCAAGTCGGAATCCTTTATACTTCGGACATTATGTGAGTTTCGAATAACGAGTTCGGCGCCATCGAGGCCTTTGTTAATCATACGTTTTCGCATTTGAGCGTCGGTTAGTATGTACTCAGACTTGTTTTTTCCCTTGACCGTTAATTCATACAGAGGAGGCTGGGCGATGTAAACCATATTGTTGGTGAGCAGTTGAGGCAAATGCCTGAAGAAGAAGGTCAGCAGGAGTGTACGAATGTGAGCGCCGTCGATGTCGGCGTCGGTCATCAGGATAATTTTGTTGTACCTGCATTTTTGGATGTCGAATTCGTCGTCACCGATGCCGGTACCGAGGGCAGAGATAATGGTTCGGATTTCTTCGTGCGCCAGCATTTTTTCGATTCTGGCCTTTTCGACGTTCAGGATTTTCCCTTTGAGAGGTAAAATTGCCTGGATGTTTCTGTCTCTGCCGGCTTTCGCCGAGCCGCCGGCCGAATCGCCTTCGACGATGAAGATTTCGGTACTTGATTTTTCAGTGGACGCACAATCCCACAGTTTCCCCGGCAGATTGGCGCTGCCAAGCGCACCTTTTCGTCTGGTCAGCTCACGCGCCTTCCTCGCGGCTTCCCGCGCCGCCGCCGCCTGGATGGCCTTTGTCAATATGCGCCGAGCCTCAGCAGGATGCTCTTCGAGAAAATGCCCCAACTGCTCATTAACCGTGGTCTCAACAAAGCTGCCTATCTCCGGGTTGCTCAGCCGAACCTTCGTCTGACCCTCAAAGTGCGGCTCAGAAAGCTTGACCGCCACGACCGCCGTCAGCCCCTCCCGCAGGTCATCACCTGTTGTTACCTGGCCATTCTTCAACAGGTTGTTGTTCTTGGCGTAATAATTCATCGTTCGCGTCAGGGCCGTCTTGAAACCTGAAAGGTGCGTGCCGCCGTCAATGTTGCGGATGTTATTTGCAAAGGCCAATACGTTCTCCGTGAAGCCATCGTTGTATTGCATGGCAATCTCACAGCTCATCTTGGCCTCAGTATCATCCCTGGCGAGATAAATGGCGTTGCCGTGAAGCAGCTCTTTCCCCTCATTGAGATGTCTGACAAACGCCCTGATGCCATCCTCAAATCTGAACAGTTCTTTTTTGTTTCCTCTGTCGTCGCGAAGGGTAATTTGCAAGCCGGCATTCAGATATGCAATCTCGCGTACCCTTTTTAAGAGGGCATCGTAGCTGAACTCCAAGTCGCCGAAAATCTCCTCGTCAGGGCTAAATGAAATCCTTGTTCCCCGTCTGTCAGTTGGACCAACATCCTGGACAGAACCATTTGCAACACCTCTTCGGCACTCGAAATGATAGTGTCTGCCCTCACGATATACATCAGCCTCGAGCCACTCGCTAAGAGCGTTGACGACACTGACGCCGACGCCATGGAGTCCGCCGGCGACTTTATAGGAGTCGTCATCAAACTTACCCCCGGCATGCAGAGTAGTCAGCACTACCTGCAGAGCACTTACCTTGGCCTCTTTATGCATCTCGACGGGAATGCCGCGTCCGTTGTCCTCAACGGTGCAGGAGCCGTCCGGATGAATATGAACGATTATGTTGTCGCAATAGCCCGCCAGCACCTCATCGACGGAGTTGTCGAGTACCTCCTGAACGAGATGGTGCAGGCCATCGAGGCCGCGGTCGCCGATATACATATCAGGACGTTTTCGGACCGCGTCAACGCCGCCTAAGATTTTAATCTTGCTGGCGTCGTATCTGTGGTCTTTTACGCCGACTTTTCGCTTGTCATTATCTCTGGCAGCCCCCATACCTCACCACAAAAGCATCAGGTAATAGTAATATCAATACTTTGAATTTTGGCTCGCGGGCATCGTACGGCCAATTCCTTCATAAGAGCACAAGAGCACAACCGCAGCTCGAACAGATGGGCCGGCGATTTAGCCGCCTACCTTTAGTCGTCCGCCCTCCAAGCTTATAATCCTGCAATTGCTTAGCAGCTCTGCAGGCAACAGCTGCTGCCACACATCAGCCACCTGAGCAAATCTTACTCTTTGAGGTTTTAAGTGATTATTCAAGAGTTTCAGGAGCGTATCACCAAGCCGCTGTGGCTGCTGTTGTTTGCCGATGTTAAGTCCATTAACAACTAAGCTGTTTGCTTCGTCCATACCCATCCTTCGACTCCTTTAAGTCTCTCCTTCTGAACCCTAAACCCTAACCCCTGGACCCTGCTACTAACTGATATTTATCGGCATCAGGACATAAAGGAGATTAGCGCCGCACTTTATGAGCCCCGGCCTGTCCGGCTGGCCCAGCTCAAGCTCGAACTGTGGCGAGCGTATAACCCGCAGGGCGTCTATGAGAAACTGTGGATTGAAGCCAATCTCTATCGGCTCTGCCTTGTAATCGATGCTCATCTGAACCTGTGCATCTCCGGTCTCTGGTGCGCTGCCTGAAAAAACCATTGAGCCTTTTTCAATCTTGATTTTGATTCCCTTGGACTCTTCAGAAGTCAGCAATGCAGCCCGTCGAACCGCACTGAGCACAGCTTCGGTCGGCAGGGTAAGCTTCTTGTCGTAATCCTTCGGGATGATGTCCTCATACTTTGGGAAGTTTCCCTCGATAAGGCCGGAGCTTATAACAACATCCTGCCAGCCAATCAGCAGCTGGTTATCAATAAGGGAAACCTTAACGGTATCTTTATCCTCACCGCCGAGCCTGGCAAGGAGGGCCATTGTCTTGGCCGGCACTATTAACTTTTCCTTGACAATTTTCTCGTCTGGAGCCGACAGGAGGTCAACTCTGCTTCGTGCGAGCCTCCTTCCGTCGGTAGCAACAAGCGACAGCTTCTTTCCCTTAATCTCCCAGAGCACCCCATTGAGTGCATATCGAGTGCTCTCTTTGGCTGTTGCGAACAGGCACTGCTCGATACCAGCCTGAAGGTTTCCGAGGGTTATCTGTATATCGCCGTCGCCATCAATGCAAGGAACCACAGGAAACTGGCTGGCCTCTTGTCCGTAGATGGTAAAGTGGCTGTCAACGCCTGTAATTTTACAAATACCTTCATGA
The DNA here is from genome assembly GCA_963760535.1 of uncultured Phycisphaerales bacterium. Lineage (GTDB taxonomy): Bacteria > Planctomycetota > Phycisphaerae > Sedimentisphaerales > Anaerobacaceae > CAVXEF01. Next base: position 15,840 of record CAVXEF010000019.1, on the reverse strand, counting down.
GCTTCTAAAGCCAGTACTTCATCACTGCTTTCTCGCACAACGCCGGCCAGGCTATCGGCAGGGATGACAATGCTGCCTGGGACTGTCGACCTTAACCTCGCGGACTAAGTAATTGATGCCAAGCTCAAGGTCTGTTGCGCAAAAGCGAGTATGTTCTTGGTCCGCAGCAATGTGTACACAGCGTAGAATCGGCTTCGGCGTTCTGCTTGGAACCACCAATGTCAGAAGATTCAAGACCTCGGATACGGCGTTTCTGTTAAAGTTTAGTTTCATAATAAACCCCTGTACACAGCCATCAGTAAATTAAAAACTCCAAAGATTCTCACTAAAGACAGTGTGGTAGTTTACACAAAAAAACCATTACACACAACTTTTTTTAGGGAAAAATAACTATTGAAAGGATTGTCTAAGAAAGTTGGCTTCTTAACGATAACCCAAACTATATCTGTACCTTAATAATATATAGGTTATTTTCTGCTTAAGGTATAGTAGTAATAGTCATAGCGCTTGTTAAATTGTTAGTTTTTGATGCTGCCACAGGCATAACAGCAACGGCCGCATATACTTGTGAACGACACTCCCTTTTCCCTGCTGGTGGATAACCTGTTAAGTTCGCGGGGGTATTTTCGGTGTTGTCAACAGGCTGGCCTTTTCAAAATCACGAGAAAGCTTTTCTTGTTACATGTGTAAAATTCCCTCAAAAAAACTTGACTATGAAGTTCACGGGTATATAATTCGCATATAAACAAAAGAGCTGGGTTGCATATAGAAGGAATGAAGATGACGCTTGCACAGGAATTGGGCCTGAGAAGGGACATCCGGGTTTTGGAGCACGAGACCATTCTTAACATCTATTACACGGCGGCGCAGGTGAAGAAGAGAGCGACAGAGTTCTTCTGGCATTACGGTCTGACGGATGTTCAGTTTAATGTGATGATGTTGCTGATATATCAGACGGAGAACCGCGGCGGACTGACCCAGGCGCAGCTTGGTAATATGATGTTGGTCAATAGGGCCAACATAACTTCTCTAATAGACCGTATGGAACGAGACGGCCTTGTCGTTCGCACGGCAGCCGCCGGCGACAGGAGAAGCAACTTAATCAAGATGACAAGCAAAGGAAAAAAACTATTTAAGACAGTGGAGCCGTTTTACGCACAGCAGGTAAGACAGGTTATGTCAACTGCCAGTGCTGCCGAGCAAAGACGGCTTATCGAAAGCCTCGAGAGGATTCGTGCCGGCTTGAGCGCGGCCAACAAGAGGGGCCGGTAGTAAGCTGAAGAGTTTTGCAGGATAAATATAATTATTTGCCAACCGCTATAATCAAGGAGTTTGACGTGGAACAGAAGGGACGAACGGACTGGAGAGCGACGGGCAGGGAAGGGAAATCTCAGACTGAGCCGTTGCACGGTGAAAAAAAATTATACGTTGGAATCGACATTGGCTCAATCAGCAGCGATGTAATTGTGCTTGACGAGTCTGGTGTGGTTGTCTTCAGCGACTATCAGCGCACGCTGGGTAAGCCCATTGAAACCGCAAGCCGTCAGCTACGGGAGGTTCTTAAGCAGATTAATTTGTCCGACATTGTTTTTGCTGCTGCTACCGGTTCAGTGGGAGGTTTTTTGCCAAGACGCTGGACATTCCTTTTGTGAACGAGGTTCCTGCCCAGGCGGCAGCAATTCGGCACCTGTATCCCGATTTTCAGCAGGCGACGATAATTGAGATGGGGGGCCAGGATAGCAAGCTGATTTTCTTGGCCAGCGCAGCGAGGTCGCCGCCAGGGTCCGCGATTTTGCACTTGAACACCGTCTGTGCGGCAGGGACAGGCTCTTTTCTTGACCAGCAGGCACAGCGGCTGGGCATAAACATCGAAGGAGAGTTTGGAGAGCTTGCTCTGCAGAGCACTAACGTGCCGCGAATGGCGGGTCGTTGTTCGGTATTTGCCAAAGAGTGATATGATTCACCTTCAGCAGCAGGCCACGCCGCTTTGCGATATATTGGCCGGCTTGTGCCTTGCCTTTGCTACAAACCTAAAAAGCAATCTCGGCTGCGGCAGGGAATTCGTCAAGCCGATTATGTTTACAGGCGGCGTGGCAGCCAACCTCGGCGTCGTCAGGGCGCTCGAGCAGGTCTTTGAACTGTAAATCGGCGAGCTTGTTGTTCCTCGTGACCACTTTTTTACAGGCGCAATCGGTGCGGTGCTTATCGCAAAGCAAACCAGCAGGTGCAACGGCGGCATTCAGCTTGAAAAGATCGATAGCATACCTGTCGCGAAGAGGCGATGTTCTTGAGCATGCTCCTCGTCGGCAGCCGCTCAAAATTCCAGTCTTGCCTCCTCCGGAAAGTCTCGTTTATGAACATCTGCTGGGAACCGCAACCGAACCGATAGATGCTTATGTCGGCCTTGATATCGGCTCGCTGAGCACAAAGGTTCTGGTTATGGATAAGCAAAAGCGAATCCTCGCCAAAGTGTACCTGATGACCGCGGGCAGGCCCTTGGAGGCGATACGTCAGGGGCTCGATATTGTCGGCAGGAATGTCGCAGGAAAGGTAAGAATTCTCGGCGCCGCCACCACCGGCTCAGGCAGGTATCTTACAGGCGACTTCATAGGCGCAGATATAGTCATTAACGAAATCACCGCGCAGGCAGCCGGCGCAGCAATAATCAATCCGCAGGTCGATACCATATTCGAGATTGGCGGCCAGGACAGCAAATACATATCGCTGGAAAACGGCGTCGTCGTTGATTTCGAAATGAACCACGCCTGCGCAGCCGGCACCGGCTCTTTCCTTGAGGAGCAGGCCCAACGACTGGGCGTAAGTATTAACAATGAGTTTGCAGATTTGGCCTTCAAAAGCCGGGCCCCTGTGAAATTGGGCGAGCGATGCACCGTGTTTATGGAGTCGGACCTCTTGAGCTATCTGCAGCAGGGAGCACAAACAGGCGACCTGGTGGCCGGCCTAAGTTACTCCATCGTCGCCAATTATCTTAACCGTGTCGTTGGAAGGCGCAAAATTGGAAACAATATCTGCTTCCAGGGCGGCACCGCATATAACAAGGCGGTCTGGGCGGCCTTTGAGGAGGTGGTCGGCAAACCTGTTTGTGTCCCCGACCATCACGAGGTTACAGGTGCACTTGGAGCAGCCGCCATTGCAGCCGAGTATATGCAAAAAAGAGCTTCGCGAAGAGGGCAAAGTTCCGACAAGCGCCTTTAGAGGTTTTGAGAATCTCGTCTCACTTAAATATACCGTTGAATCTTTCACCTGCGAGCACTGCCCGAACCATTGTGAGATAAAGAAGGTCCAGCTGCCGGGGGCCGACCCCTTATACTATGGCTCTCGCTGCGATAGGTACAATCTGAAGAAGAAGGCACAGAAGACTGCTGAACTCGGCGCATTTGAATACCGCAGGCGCACGCTTCTCGAATACGCAGGTCTTGCCGGCAAATCAGATGTGCGCAGCCAAAATAAAGCCAGGGCGGGCATTCCTATGGCCCTGATTTCCTGGCAATATCTGCCGATGTACTCACGGTTTCTCAAAGCCCTCGGTTTCGAGGTCGTCCTTTCAGGCCAGACCGATAAGCACCTGATTCGTATAGGCGTGGAATCCGTCACTGCTCAGCCCTGTTTCCCCGTGAAGGTTGCCTACGGCCACATCATTGAGCTGCTTGAAAAGAAGGTTGACTTTATATTCCTGCCCAGCATGGTCTCATCAATGGCAAGCTTCCCTCAGAACCAGCACAATCAGATTTGTCCCTATGTCCAGTCCTTCGCCTATCAGGTCATGGCGTCCTTCACCGGCAAGCTCGGCCGGACGAAAATCATAACCGCTCCCATCCGCCTCGGCGAAGGCAAGTCGCTCATCACCAAAAGTTTCATCGCCCTCGGCAGGGAGTTGAACGTTTCTGCCTCGCAGGCCCGCAAGGCGGCCGAGGAAGCCCTCGCTGCCCAGGCCGGCTTCGAGAATGCCCTCAAGGATAAAGGAAAGGAAATTCTCAGCCGAATCGGCCCCGACCAGAAAATCTTTGTGTTGGTTTCTCGTCCGTATAATGGCTGTGATGACGGCATGAACCTGCAGCTTCCCAAAAAACTTGCCGAACTTGGCGCTCAGATTATCCCGATGGATATGCTCGACCTGCATTCCGCCAAACTAACCGACCCGTCGCTGCACGAAAACGTCTATTGGTCGTATGGCCAGAGGATTTTACGGGCAGCCGAGGTTATAAGAAGAGACCCGCGGCTTTTTGGTATATATCTTTCCAACTTCAGTTGCGGACCGGACTCATTCATTTCAACATTCTTCAAGGATATAATGGGGCCCAAGCCCTGCCTGCAGTTGGAAATAGATGAGCATTCCGCCGATGCCGGCGTCCTTACCCGGCTGGAGGCATTCCTCGAGAGCTTGAAGAACTATCGCCTCGCCTCACAGCAAGCCGCAGTGGCGGAAAAACAGCCTCGCTCCTGCCGGCTTACTAAAAACAGGGTATTGTATATTCCGTATATGGGCGATACCGCTTACGGCCTGGCTGCCTGCTTTAGGGCGTATGGCCAGCCCGCGGAAGTTATCCCGATGGCGGATGAAGGAGCCCTTTTGCAGGGCAGGCAATTCACTAATGGCAAAGAGTGTCTGCCCTGTGCCATAACCACGGGCGATATGATAAAGCTGATACGTGCCGAGGGATTCGACCCCAGGAAAGCCGCCTTCTTTATGCCCGCCGCATCCGGCCCCTGCAGGTTTGGAATGTATAGCTGCCTGCAGCAGCTCATCCTCGAATATGCCGGCGCACAGGATACTCCTGTCATTGCCCCCAATCAGGATAGCAGCTTCTACCACGAATTTATGGATTCTCTTAATGACGGCTCTCGCCGCGTAAGCATGACCGGCTTTATGACAAGAGTCTGGATTGCTATCGTCGGAGTCGATTTGCTCCACAAGGTTCTCTTACGCCTCCGCCCGATTGCCAAAGACCCCAGCCAGGCACAGAAGACTTACCAGCTTGCACTTGACCGGTGGGTGCAGGCAGTTGAAAGACGCGACAGTTTTTCTGCGATGCGTCGGCTTATGGAAAGTATCGCCGACGAGTTTTCTCGGGTGGAATTGGACCACAAAAGCCAAAAACCCAGGATAGGAATCGTCGGCGAAATCTATGTCCGCAGCCACCCATTTGCCAATAGCAACATAATCGCCCGGTTCGAAGAGCTCGGCGCAATCTGCGACCTTGCATCACTTGCCGAGTGGATTTATTACGCAAACTTTATCCGTCGGCTTTCCGCTCGCCGCAAAGGCCAGTGGCGAGACCTTTTTACAAACGCAATTCTTAACCGAGTACAGCACAGCCTTGAAAGAAAACTCGCTGTGCCCCTGGAGAAAAGGTTCGGCAAACTTGCCGAAGGAGACGTCGAGCACGTAATCAAACTGGCCGAGCCTTACCTGCACCATTCCTTTGAGGGCGAGGCGATACTGACCATCGGCAAGACAATCGAGTATTACCACGACGGTTTCGGCGGCGTGGTAAATGCAATGCCCTTCACTTGTATGCCCTCAACTATTGTCAGCGGCATCTCGCCGAACTTAAGCGACCGTTGTGGCGGAATGCCGATTTTGAATTTAAGCTTTGATGGCCAGGAGGATTCGACCCTCACTACTCGCCTCGAGGCCTTCGTCCAGCAGGCCGCCGAAAGACAAGAAGGGGTTTCCTTCCCAGCGGTCTGCTGACTGCGCAAAAATAGAACCAGCACCCCAAACTGGGCACTGTCCTAATTTGAGAAATAGTAGGCCCTACAAATAGAGCACCAGTCTTGTTATCATATTCCATTGCAAATGTGGTTATCATTTTTTCTTCAAATAATTCAGCTAAAATTCAGTAAGTCTCTATTCTTCAAAGAGTTATAGTTGCATAATTGGTTGCATAAAACGCAACATTTTTCTTGACATTTATATAAACAGTTGTTATTATATGGTCGATAAGTACATTAAAAAAGACGGTTTGTGAAAAGGTGAAAAACATGGGCCTAAACTATAACAAATTGATTCAATTTGATTTGCTTGATGAGGCTGACCAACAAATTTAACGATAAAAGAGAAAAATTTTTGAGTTTTTTGCAATATGCCAAGAGATAATTGTCAACGCGACAGATTCATTAGAGATTGTCCATCTTTTCCTGGTTCAAATAAAAATATCATTAGAGATGAACTTGTGTCTGCTATTGGTTCAACATTGGCAATAGAGGGCATAACGCTTAGAGAAGAAGAAATTAAAGAAAGCATTACAAAACAAACCTTCAAGATACTTCAAAGGAAACAAAAAGAGATATTAAATTCGCGAAACGTGTATGACTATATTAAAAAGAGGTTCATAATAGTAAGGGCGAATTTGTTTATAAAGAAGAACATATTATAAACATTCATAAACTATTTACTACGAATATTGACTATATAGGCAATCAGCCAGGTGAATATAGAAATATGAATGCCTTCTTTCGGTGAGCCGCGAAAAATAAGTCTTGTGCGAGAATTATACAGATATTTATAAGGCAATGAGTAACTTATATCAATTGGTTAAACACAAAAAAACAGGTATTTTTAACAGGCAATCCAATTGCTAAAGCAATTATGGCTCATTATTATTTGACGGAAATTCATCCTTTTGGAGATGGGAATGGGAGAACAGCAAGAGCAGTTGAGGCAATGGTGCTATATGCCAACGGAATAAATCCTTATTGTTTTTGGTCTTTGGCCAATTTTTGGAGTGCAAACAGAAACGAATATATTACTCATTTGGGAAATATACGTGAGACTTGTGACCCCTTGGATTTCTTAATATGGGGAGCAAAAGGTTATCTTGAAGAAGTTAAGAGAATTAAAGAGCGCGTCTTGAAAAAACTTAAATATCTTATGTTGCGGGACTATGTAAGTTGGTTGCTTACAGCAAAGAAACAACAAAAACCTGAAAAAAAGATTAACCAAAGAATTCGTAGTATTGTGTTTCTATTAACAGATTTTGGTAAAATTCCTCTCGATAAATTTCGAACCTCTCCACAATATGAATCTTTATATTCTCATAAGTCAACCTGCCTCTAAAAGCAGAGATTTATCAAAAATGAAGTCATTAGAGTTAATTCGTATTTCTGAAGCTGATGGCAAAGAATTTATTGAGCCTAATTATGATATTTTGGATAAATTGGAGTACGTGCTTCCTTCTTGATATCACTTAAATAAAAAACCCCGCTGAATCCTTGCAATTGACATAGGGGGGCTTAGGTTGGACAGTTGCCAGAGAGGTTTATTGGGCCGCTTCTACAGTGCCGTCGTTTCAAATCTGGCTGTTGAGTTTGGCCATATTTTTGGCTGTCTCAACGATTTTTTGCCGCAGCGCCGCGGGGCTTAGAATCTGCACTTGGTCGCCATAGCCGAGTATCCACCAGGTTATCTCTCCCAATCCGTCGACTCGAAACTCCATAGTTACCGAGCCGTCGCTATTGTGGGTAACTTTCTGCGTGCTGTGCCACTGCACTTCAGCCACGTTCTCGGCGACCTTCGGCAGGAACCTCAGCTTGACATTATATATTCTGCCTTCCGGCATCATCGACCAGGCCCTGCCGAGGTATTCAGACAGGTCGAAGTCTCCGTCGTCGGCGAAGTGTTGGTCCAGCGTTTTCATCTGTCTGATGCGGTTGAGTTTAAAAGTCCGGACGCTTTTGTGCATGCTCGACAGGCCCACCACATACCACGCCCGCTGGTTGTAGAGCAGATGATAGGGACACAGCTCGAGTTCGATATCCCGGCTTTCGAAGAGGGAATGGTACTGGATATTTACTTTTTGTTTTTTGGTGATTGCTTCCTGCAGTTGTGTGAATGTTTTATCAAGCTCCCTCATCGGCGACTGGGCAGCGGTTTGCCAGGAGATGCTTCGCAGAACCGCATCGCAGTGCCGTCTTATCTTGGCAGGCAGATTGTTTTCGATTTTCAGGGCGGCCAGCAGCGCCGAGTTTCTGAGCGGCGTCTGCATCTGCTCGCTGGTCTTGTGTACCAACAGCAGAAGTCCCAGTGCCTCCTGCAGTTTTAAGTCTACCGGCGGCAGGAAGAATTCAGGCTCCATCGTATAGCCGCCTGTCCTGGCATCGTAGTGGTACGATACGCCGATGGCCCCCAGTTCTTTCAGGTCGCGGTAGATAGTCCGCCGGCTTGTGCCGAATATCTTCGCCAACTGGCTGGCAGTGTAATTCTTTCCTGACTGCAGGGTTGCTAAAATCTCTACGACTCTGCCGACTTTGTGGCTTTTCATATGCGCGGCCTCTTGGGTTGGTACCGTTATTTTCACTTCCTCTTTGCGGCGTGGGGATTATACCGTTGGCAGTACAGTCGTGTCAAACTCGTCTTGGCGGCTCGCCGCCGGCTTATCGAGAGCTGGGTTGTAATTCGAGGAAGATTTTGATATTATTATGGAATCGAAAGGCTTGGTTGCATAGCCAGGCGTTTAATCCGCCTCTGCGCCGGATTAATATGGGAAATGTCGAATTATTAAAATATGGAATCGGAAACTATTATTGCTGTTCAAGAGCTTACCAAAGAATTTGGCGACCTCAAGGCTGTTGATCATATTTCCTTTGCCGTAAACAAAGGTGAGGTATTTGCTTTTCTTGGTCCAAATGGTGCGGGCAAGAGCACCACTATTAAAATGCTTATCACTCTACTTGTGCCCACTAGTGGTGGCGGCACTATCGATGGCCATAATTTTGTTTCAAATCCATCCGATGTCCGTCGATCTATTGGCTATGTGCCGCAACTTATTTCCGTTGACGGCACTCTGACGGCACACGAGAACCTGATGCTTATGGCTCGCTTGTATGATGTTCCGGCGCGGCATCTAAAAAGCCGAGTGGAAGAAGTCCTCTCATTCCTTAAATTAGAGAAGCACGCTAATTCGCTGGTGCGGACATTCTCCGGCGGCATGATCAGAAGACTGGAAATAGGGCAGGCGATTCTTCATCGTCCGAAAGTGCTTTTCCTGGATGAGCCTACTTCGGGTCTTGACCCGGTGGCAAAACAAATTGTCTGGGAACATCTTATAGAACTTCGTGATAGCTATGGCACGACGATTTTCTTTACCACTCATAATATGGAGGAAGCAGAGGGGGTTTCCAGCCGAGTGGCCATCATGGACAGCGGGCGCATTATTGTCCTCGGCACCGTCGATGAGCTGAAACAAAAAACGGGGAGGGAAAACGCCACGCTGGAAGAAGCGTTCATCTTCTTTAGCGGCAACAGCTTGGAAAAACCGGCTGGTTTCAGGCAGATAAAACAGGCGCGGCAAAATGAAAGTAAATTAAGATGAAAAATTTAATATATGTTTAAATATCTTTTAGAATCCGCCAGAAAGGCCTGCATTATGGCGGAAATGGAGACTCGCAAGCTTTTGCACGACCCGACGGAACTCGTCTCCCGCGCCGTCCAGCCCATCTTATGGCTCGGCATCTTTGGCGAGGCCTTAAGCAAAGTCCGGGCCATACCGACTCAGGGAGTGACCTATCTGCAATTCATTACTCCGGGAATTCTCACCCAATCAGTGGTGTTCGTCTCTATATTTTACGGTCTTTACATCATTATAGATAGAGATGTGGGCATCTTGCAGAAATTATTGGTTACGCCCACTCCCAGGCTGGCATTAGTTTGGGGCAAGATGCTTTCAGCGTCTGTTCGCGGCCTCAGCCAGGTGGTCGTTATTTTTATCTTTGCTTTTATACTTCGCATTAGCCTTCGTATAACTCCCTTCACCATAGCGGGAGTTGTTCTCATAACTATTTTGGGCGCGGGTTTCTTTACCGGCTTATCAATGATTATTGCTTCCATTGTGAAAACCCGGGAACGGTTTATGGAGATAGGGCAAGTCATTACCCTGCCTCTCTTCTTCGCTTCCAATGCCATGTACCCGATAAGTATCATGCCGGACTGGCTGAAAGTGGTCGCCAGGATCGACCCTTTGAGCTATATGGTGGATGGGCTGCGGGGCCTATTGGTGAGCGGCGCTGTCTCCGGTGTGCCGTCCGATATACTAGTTCTTTTTGCCGCCTCGCTGCTTATTTCCGCCATGAGCGCGTACATGTATCCCAAAGTGATAATTTAATAAGTCGGGGCATTTTTCGAAAAAATAATATGCTGGTATTTTTTGTAAATCTGGGGACACCGGTATCGATTTTAGATTGCCGATTGTCGATTGATATCCAAAATCCCAAATCTAAAATTGGGTCAGTTCCTTCGACTTGGTTCGGCAGGCTCACCACAAGGCTGTTCAAGACAGGTACGCTCAGGACAAGTCCGGTCGGGATGACGCTCCGCGTCAATTGCCACGCTGGGAGAACTGAAAACCCACACGATAACCCACGGTAATGGCTAAATGATAAGGAATCGGGTTATTTAAAAAAAGACAGCGAACAAACAGCTCAAAGTCCAATATATTGTATAATATCGAAACGTCCGGCTGCACGGCCGGGCATTATAATGTGGGCAATGTCAAGGAGAACTAAGTGGTTGCAGCCAGCCCGGCGAGACTGAGGCCCAGGGCAATCGAAGGCATCTGCGGAACCTTCGAATTAACCAGCAGGAGCTCATGGAAGATGTGGATAAGACTCTGCTGTTTGACGAGCCAAGCAAGCTGACGGATAAGCGGATACCCTGATAGCCTTCGTCGTGCTCGGCACGCTTAATCCCGCAGGTTTGGCACATACGGCACGTTTGGACAAAGGGATTTGGCCTGTGAGAACACTCATCGATTATTTCATTCGTGTGGCAAGATATGACTGGTGGGTTGTTGCTATTGAGTTGTTCCTTATCGGCCTCGTAGTTTACTGGGCCGTTGACTTCCTCGAAGGTACTCGCGGCGAAAGACTCTTCCGCGGCGTTATCTTTATCCTCGTTGTCGGTGTACTGGTCTTAAATCTCCTTGTTCAACGCTTCCAGTTCGAGCGCCTTGAGTATCTTTACAAGGGCTTCTTGATTGCTGTTTTGATTATCGCCGTCGCAGCTTTTCAGCCGGAGATCCGAAGTGCACTTATGCGAATAGGTCAGTCCAGGCTTTGGGCAGGCTCATCCCGGCAATTGGCAAGAACCGTGGAAGAGATAATTACCGCCGTGACCAAACTTTCCGCTGCTCGAACCGGTGCAATTATTGTTATCGAAAGACAGGTCGCCCTGGGTGAGTTTATAGAGACCGGCGTCCGCATTGATGCTATTGTTACCGCGGAGCTTCTTCAGACCATTTTTCACCCCGGTACTCCGCTTCACGATATGGCTGTCATAATCCAGGGCGACAGGATAGTTGCCGCCAGCGTCCAGCTGCCTTTGGCTGAGGTTGGCAGTGTCGGTGGTGTTGAGCTTGGTTCAAGACATCGAGCAGCCATAGGTATAACAGTAGGCTCTGATGCCATCTGTTTGGTCGTCAGTGAGGAAACCGGCATCATTTCGCTTGCCCAAAATGGAAAGTTAACCAGACAGCTAAGCGACTCTTTGTTGAGAGAAGCGCCTTGTTGCCGCAATGGCGGCGAGACGACGCAATCAAATGCGAAAGAAAATCAACTACAGCAAGATAGCTCTCGTGGTCTTTATTACCGCACTTATCTGGGTCTGGGCCGATTTGGCTCAGGATGAGAACCTGCCTGACAGACCTGCCGTTATCGTTGTTGACCAAACCGCTAATCCGGAGCTTTGGGTAAGTCTTGACAAGCTCCCATCAAGGGACATCAGGATGACCCTTTCAGGCCCGCACACCGCCACAGTCGAGTTTTCTCGAAAACTTAAGGAGGGAGAGAGATTTGAATTCGACTTCGACGCCGCACAGCAGAAGATGGACAAGCCCGCCAGCTACACTTTAACTGTGCCTTCTTTCCTGCAGAAAAATAAGCAGATAAGGCAGCTCGGCCTCAAAGTCATGTCCTGTCGTCCCGAGACGATTTCGGTTGATGTTGCCCGACTGGTAAAGAAAACCCTCACTGTTAGATGCGTAGACGAGAAAGCCAATCCAGTCAAAGGTGCTGCCATTGAGCCTGGGCAGGTTAGTATGTTTGTCCCGGAAAACTGGAGCGGCGAAAGGCTCCAAGCTTTTGTAGCGTTGACGCCCAGCGAGATTAAACAGGCTGCAAGTTCGCCCGTGGAGAAGAAACCCTATGTTGAACTGGCACCGGGTTATATCAGAAACGCACCTGTAACGGTTAAAGTCACCACCCCTGAACGACAGCAGCTGGCTGATTACGTCGTAACGAAGGTAACGCCGAAGTATTCACTAAGCGCCAATCTGCAGGGCAAATTCAGGGTGGATGTGTTGAATCTCGACGCCGTAATGAGTCCTATTGCCATCAGCGCCACTGCCGAGGCGAAGTGGGCCTATGAGAATCTGGCTTACCAGGTGAGATTGGAAATCGATGACGGTGATGCGAAAGTCCACGGAGCCTCAAAGGAAGGCGCTTATTTATAACTTTCCGGAGGAATATGTTCGCAGGGACGAAATCAGGCTGAACCAGCAGCCCGTCACCGCTCAGTTTAAACTCATTCCTCTGTCTTCTTCCGAGCCGGCCGGGACTGACTGAGCCGTTGGCTACGAGGACGCAGCCCCTGCTCACGGATAAATATTGACTTTTCTGTGCCGTTGCGGCATAATTAGTCGTATATAAGGTTATGCATGCACTGACTCTGATAATTGTAACTTTGCTTCTGTTCGCACTGGCGTACAGGTTCTATGCAAAGTTCATCATAACCAAGGTGCTCGTATTCGACAGCGCCTTGCCTACGCCGGCCCATACCCTTCGCGACGGGAAAGATTACCATCCCACAAACCGATACGTGCTGTTCGGACATCACTTTGCGGCTATAGCCGGCGCAGGCCCTCTTGTCGGCCCTGTTTTGGCGGCACAGTTCGGATATCTGCCCGGCTTTCTGTGGATACTCATCGGCACCGTTCTCGGCGGCGCAGTCCACGATATGGTCATACTTTTTGCGTCTGTCCGAATGAGGGGCCTGTCCCTGACCCAGTTGGCAAAGGAGCATATAAGCACCCCCGCGGGAGTCGCAACAGCGTTTGCGATACTGTTTATCATAGTGACCGCGCTCGCAGGACTGGCCCTTGTCGTGGTGAACGCATTGAATGAAAGCAGTTGGGCTACATTCACCATAGCAGTCACAATGCCGGCCGCGCTTCTCGTCGGGCTTTATATGTATAAAATCAGGCCCGGCAGGATTGTAGAGGCGTCGTTAATCGGCGTGGCCATAGTAGTTCTTGGCGTGGTATTCGGCGAACCCCTGTCAAAGACAAGTTTCGGCTCGGTCTTTCTGCTCTCCAAGCCGACCCTGTCGGTTATACTGCCGCTTTATGGCTTTATTGCCTCCACACTTCCGGTGTGGGTATTGCTGTGCCCCCGCGACTACCTCAGTTCCTATATGAAACTCGGCACAATTGCCCTTCTCATCCTCGGCATATTCGTGGTTAATCCGACTATACGCATGCCGGCAGTGACCGCTTACATACACGGCGGCGGGCCAATCATCCCCGGCAAGGTCTGGCCCTTCGTTTGCATAACCATCGCCTGTGGGGCTATCAGCGGTTTTCACTCTCTCATAAGCTCCGGCACAACCCCCAAAATGATAAGCAGCGAAAATGATATCCGTTTTATCGGCTATGGCGCGATGCTGACCGAAGGGGTAGTGTCGATAATGGCCCTGATTGCCGCAACGGTGATGCTGCCGGGCGATTATTTTGCGATAAATGTCTCGCCCGAAATCTTCGCCAAACTCGGGTTAGCTACCGAAAAGCTCGCCGATATTGAAAGAATGACCGGCGAAACCCTGACCGGCAGGAGCGGCGGAGCCGTGTCTCTGGCTGCCGGTATGTCACTAATTCTCTCGGGGATACGTGGGATGAAACACCTGATGGGATACTGGTATCACTTCGCCATTATGTTTGAAGCGCTTTTCATTCTTACAACCGTTGATACCGGCACGCGCGTAGCACGATATATCCTCCAGGAAATGCTTAAGGTCGTTCATCCCAAATTAGCCAGCAGCACCTGGCTGCCGGCCGTAATCCTCAGCAGCGGCGCTATCAGCTTCCTCTGGGGATACCTCGTTTATCAATGGTGACATAGCCACCATCTGGCCTATGTTCGGCGTCGCAAACCAGCTTCTGGCAACGCTTGCACTGTGCGTGGGAACAGTCTTTATACTCAAGCATTCCCGCAGATGGGCTTACGGCCTTATAACCTTCATCCCCGCGCTGTTTATGGCGGCGACCACTTTTGTCGCGGACATCGATAATATAATAAACAACTACCTTCCAAAGCACACCTTTCAGGGAAATCTGAATGCGGCTCTTTCGATTATTATGCTGGTGCTCGTTGTGATAATCTTCTTCGAATCGCTGAGGAAAATGGCGGGATTCTGGTCTAGTGGCCTGCAAAACATACCTGTCAGTCGAGCCTGTCCCTCTCGGCCCCGCGCCTACTCTGGATATAACGATTTCTGATTAGTCCTTTTTGCCTGCTTTCTTTTCGGCTCTGTGTGGCCGGACAAGCAGGCGAATCGGCACCTCCGCAATGGGCAATAGTTCGCCTAATCGGCCGACAATGAATCTTCGGTAGTTCTCATCGAAAAGTTCCGGCTTATTGACAAACATAAGTATCGTAACAGGATTGACAGCCACCTGCGTTGCATAGTAAATCTTCGGCCTGCCGATTTTTGCGGTGCCGGGCTGTTGTTCCTTTATAATCTCAAATGCCTTGTTGAGTTTCGGCGTCGGTATCCAGGTTGTCGTCTGCTTGAAAATCTCAGCCGCCAAATCCAGAACGCTCTGCACGTTCTTTGCTTTCGTTGCGGTAGTAAAGGCTATCGGGGCGTATTTTAAGCCCGGCAGAAGCTTTGTCAAATACTCTTCATACGCGCCGGTAACAGTTGTCTCCTTCGCAAGGTCCCACTTGTTGACGACGATTATGCAGCTTTTGTATTCGTCGGCGATGAAACTCGCCACCTTTTTATCGACCTGCGAGACTGTTTCGGTCGCATCGATTAAAAGCAGCACAATATCCGCCCGTCGAATCGAGCCTGTTGCGCGAACGTAACTGTAAAAGTCGATGTTGCCGGTTATTTTGCTTTTCTTGCGGATGCCTGCCGTGTCAATCACAACCATTGTTTTGCCGTCCTTTTCGAACCGCACGTCCACAGCATCTCTGGTTGTGCCCGGCATTTCGCTGACGATGACTCGTTCGCTGCCGACTATTGCGTTTACGAGTGTGCTTTTGCCGGTATTTTGCTTGCCGACTATCGCGATTTTCATCACCGGCTCAGCCGGCCTCGACTGTTTCTCGCTGCCGAGTTTGTCGAAGATTTTATCTAAGCAGGGCTTTTTTATTAACATTGTTTTTCGCTGAGATGCATAAGAATTCGCCGAAGCCGAGCCTGGAAAATTCACCCGCCGCCGGAAACATCTGGGCCGAGTCCGCCTTGTTGGCGACGCCGATTACGTCGAGGCCTTTTTTGTGAAGAAGTCTTGCTATTTTCTCATCTAACGGCACAAGTCCGTCACGAATATCCACCATAAAAATCACTAAGCTTGCCGACTCGATTGCCTGTTGGATTTGCCCTTCGATATGGCTGCTGAGTCCCGACTCTTCGGGGTCGATTATCCCGTATCCGCCGGTATCGACCAGCTCGAAGTATCGCTCGTCTCGGCCGATAATTGCACTGATGCGGTCTCTCGTTACGCCTGCTGTCGGCTCGACAATACTTATTCTCTTGCCCGCAAGCGCATTTAGCAGACTGCTTTTGCCCACGTTCGGCCGACCAATTATCGCAACCACCGC